>JAJRUY010000332.1 GCA_024277555.1 Gammaproteobacteria bacterium
ATCGCTGCACGGGTAACGGCAAGCTGCCCGGCCAGCACCTCCCCGGAATGGAACTGGCCATCGGCAAGCACCCTGAGCAGCTGATACTCAGCTGCATTCATTGTTCATTCAGCCAGTTGCGGCGTCTGGAGAGCTGTGTGGATGTGCATTGCACCTCAGGGAGAAACCACAGATCACAGGTATCGAGTGGAGCCAGCTGAATCCGCAGGGAAAAAGACATGAGCTCGTCCCGGCGAAATGCATGTACCTGCACTTCCATTCCAGGCTTGAAGCGTCCGATGAGCGCATCCAGATTCTTTGCCGTCACCTGCAGCCCGTCGATGGCAACCAGTCTGTCACCAGCCGACAGGCCAGCATCCTGGGCGCAGCCATCATCAAACACCTGCGCCAGCTCCACAAAATCGCCTTGCTGGCGGTAGCGTGCGCCCAGGGCGGGTTTTGGTTCCGGCGTTCCGGATTCATCCCGCACGCCACCCAGGTCATCCTGATTCTTCGCCACACGCAGCTGGTAGCCAATGCCGACCGAGGCCAGCCATTCCTCCAGGGGCAGCTCCTGTGTGCCATGTACTGTCTGCGCAAAAAATGCCGACAGGTCCGCCCCTGCCACTTCACTGGCCAGTTGCTCCAGAGCCTGCCCGGATACACCCTTGCCCTGTTTGCCATAATCTTCCCAGAGCTTACGCATGAAATGATCCAGAGAGCGTTGATCCCCGCTGGCATCGCGCAACAGCATATCCAGACCAAACGCAACCAGGGCACCTTTGCTGTAATAGCTGATGATGGCATTCGGTGCATTCTCGTCCTGCTGGTAAAAACGCGTCCAGGCATCAAAGCTGGACTCGGCAACAGTTTGCTTCAGCCTGCCACTGCTGCGCATCACCCGAGTGATGGTTCTGGCCAGCAGCTGCAGATACTTTTCCGCTTCGATGCACCCCGAACGCACCAGAGCAAGCTCATCGTAATAGCTGGTAATGCCCTCGAAAGCCCATAGGGTTTCTGTATATACCTCACGGGACAAATCCGCATGCATGAACACTTCCGGGCGTATGCGCTTTACATGCCACAAATGGAAATATTCGTGGCTGCACAGGCCCAGAAACTTTAGATAGCCCTCGGTGATTTCCTGCATGCTCACCGGCGGCAGGTCATCCCGCTTGCACAGCAGGCTGGTGGAATCCATGTGCTCCAGACCGCCGTAGCCATCTCCTGTCGCCATGACCAGGAATAAATAGGATTTTATCGGCAGTTCACCAAAAAACCGCGCATGATGGGTGCATATTTTTTGCAAATCATGGGAAATTCTTTCTGCATCAAAATCGCATCTGCCGCTAATGGTCATACGGTGGGGCACGGCATTCACCGCAAAACCCAGCTCCTGAAAATCACCCATTTCCACCGGATGATCTATCAGATCGGCATAAGAATCAGACGTATAGGAACCAAATCCCGATTGATCAACAGACACCGGCGCCATGCTGGTGGCCAGCTTCCACAACGAATACTCTTTACTGGCAGGCCGCTCGATATGCAGCTGCGAGGGCGAGTCCTCTTGCCCAAGCGCCTGCAGAAACACGCTGGTGCCATTAAAAAACCCACGAGTCGTATCCAGATACGCACCTCTGACCGACAGATCCCAGGCATACACCTCATATTCCACCACCAAGGTGCCGGCTACTGGCGCCGCCTTCCAGGTCTGCTTGTCCAGCTTCACCAGCGCTACCGGCTCTCCCTCACATAAGGCATTGATGGAGATTATGTTTTTTGCGAAATCCCGAATCATATAGCTGCCGGGTATCCAGGCGGGAAGGAACAAGTGCTGTCCTTCTGCATCGGGCTGCACAATAGTGAGCGCTACCTGAAACAAATGTTTGGCGGGATGCCGGGGACATATACGATATTCAATCATGGTTGATAACACAGCCCTGCAGGAGTTAACAAAAACAGAAAAGTCCTCTGAAAAGAAAAGAATTCCCGGCTACACTGTTTGCATATTTTATTCTCTCAGCCAGGCGCTTATGCAGCAACAACTTAAGCCGCCCAAATTAACATACGAACAGTAACAAGAACCAATCATGAAGCGAAACATACTATCCACATCCATTATAGTACTGGCAGGAACATCCACAGTAACCGCATATTCAGCGGCGCCTTCGCTCTATCTGAATTTTTCCAGACCGGAAATCAAGTTCCAGGAAGAGCGTCCTTTCAGCATACTCAATGTGAATGCGCCATTCAGTATCACCCTGAATTTTTCAGACAGCATTACCGAAACCCAGCGCGCAGCATTCTATGCGGCAAAAGACGCATGGGAAGCGCGCATTTCCGGCTATCAAGCAGGAATTTCCATTACGGGAATCGCCATCGATGCCTCATCTGCCTATATTGATGGACCTGGCAACATATTGGGAAGCGCCGGCCCCACATACCTTACCACCCAAGCAGGTTTTACACTGGCCACCCATGGCAGCATGGATTTTGACAGCGCCGACATGTCAGCCATGGAAAGCAATGGACAGTTGCAGGCTGTGATTGAACATGAAATGGGGCATGTCCTGGGTATCGGCACCCTATGGCCTTACAATACAGGCTACATCGAAGGGACTTATCAATATACCGGAACAAATGGCATCGATGCCTGGAATGCCGAATTCATTGCACCCAATGCTCCCTGGGCTTATGTCCCGGTAGAAGATGAGGGAGGGCCGGGAACGGCAGATGGGCACTGGAACGAAGACAGCAGCATTGTAGACAGCCAAGGACGAACAATGACCTACGAGCTGATGACCGGCTGGATAAATCTGCCAGTATTTTTCAGTGACACAACACTGTATTCCTTGCGGGATCTTGGATTCACCGTTACGCAGCCCATGGTAGATCTGTCCGTCAATGTCAACAGTGGGGGAAAGGTTGTCGGATCCGGTGTGAATTGCGATACGAATTGCACTGTATCGTTTGCTGACAATTCAACCATATCACTGGAAGCCCTGGCTGATGCGCCTTATTACTTTACAGGCTGGGGCGGGGATTGTTCCGGCACTGATGAAGTCTGCAACCTGACTCTCGATACCGATAAGGCTGTTTCTGCAAATTTCCAACTACGCCCAGAGCCTGCAATAGAATGTGTTACCGAGCCTGAAATCTCCGGCATCTATGCCCAGGACACCATTATCCAATCAGAAAATGCGCTTATTGTTACCAAAGACCTCGTTGTAGAAAAGCAGGTAAGGGTAACAGTGGAATCTGCCGTTTCCATTCATTTTGCAAGGGAATTCAACAACAGAAAATATGCACAGATCTCGGCGGAGGTCATCCAGGGACTCAGCTGCAGTACGCCACAGAGTTGATTGGTTCTCCACACCCTTGTTTTTATGCAAAGAAAAAGCCCTGACTGCATATGCAGTCAGGGCTTTTTTGACCAAGGATGGTCTTATGCTGTAATGCACATGCAGAATGCCATGATATGTGGCTGGGACGAAAAGGGGTCAGTACCTAATGGCGCTTACTTAAGTCAACCCCTGTCATCCCGGCGTATGCCGGGATCCAGAAATCTCAACAAACTGCGGCACAGATGGATTCTGGCATACGCCAGAATGACGGAAACTGCGTTTTTTGAGGCTGATTCCGCTTAAGCTAAG
>JAJRUY010000333.1 GCA_024277555.1 Gammaproteobacteria bacterium
ACCCGCCTTGCTCGCGCATGCGTTTGTCGCGGTCTTTTGCGTCTTGCTGCATCTGTCCTTCCAGATCCCTGGTCTTGTCCAGTGATTCCATCTGATTTTTCCACGGATTGTAGGGTTTTTCTGCAGGCCCGGCGTCCTGCTTGCTGTCCGTGCCGTCAGAGCAGGCGTTCAGCAACAACAGCAATACAGCGGACAGAAGCAGTTGTATCTTCATGCCTATTCTTCGTAAGCCAGTGCCTGCCCGTTGGTGTTTTTGCTATCTGATCCCATCAGCCACAAATACAGGGGGATGAGGGTTTCCGGGGGCTTGATCTGGTTGATGTCCTCGCCGGGAAAAATGGTTTTGCGCATATTCGTGCGGGTAGGGCCGGGGTCGATGCTGTTGACCCGCACCGGTGTGTGTTCAAGTTCCTCCGCCAGAGACTGCATCAACCCTTCCTGGGCAAATTTGCTGGCAGCGTATGCGCCCCAATATGCCTTGGCCTTGTGCGCCACGCTGTCGGAGGTGAAGATCACGGAGGCGTCGTTCGCCTTTAGCAACAGCGGCAGACAGGCCTGGGTGATGAAGAAAGGCGCGTTGGCGTTGACCTGCATGACTTTCATCCAGTCCTGGGGATCGTAATCCTTGATCCGGCTCAGATAAGGGTTGATGGCTGCGTTGTGCAATATGCCGTCCAGGTGGCCAAAAGACTCTTCCAGTTTTTCCGCCAGCTCGTCGTAGTCATGGCTGGTGGCTCCTTCCAGGTGCATGGGATAGATGGCGGGGGTGGGCGCGCCCAGGCTCTCGATTTCATCGTACACGCTTTCCAGGTTGGGCAAGGTCTTGCTCAACAGCACCACGGTTGCGCCGTGGGTGGCAAAGGCTATGGACATGGTTCGGCCGATGCCGCTGCCGGCGCCGGTGACCAGAATCACGCGATCCTGCAGCAAGTTGGATGGGGCTTGGTAGTTGTGCATGTTTGTCCGTTTGTGTGGCTGACCAGCGTTATATATTAACAGACGTAGCCAGAATCTACATCAGAGCCAGCAAATCCGCAGGTTGCTGCAGGTGGAAGTCGGCCTGCCATTCCAGGGGCTGGTCCTGTTCCTGGATATAGCCGAATAGCGCACAGGCAGTGTGCATGCCGGCGGCTTTTCCGGCCTGGATATCTCTTTGCGCATCTCCGATATACAGGCACTGCCCGGGTGGGATGCGCAACAGTTGGCTGGCGTGCAGCAGGGGTTGGGGATGGGGTTTTCTATGCTCGCAGGTGTCGCCGCTGACGACGACTTGCGTGCCGCAAGGCATGGGCAGCGCAGCCATCAGTGGGTCGGTAAGCCAGGCGGGCTTGTTGGTAACGATGCCCCAGGGAATGCCCTTTTGGTGCAGGGTTTGCAGTACCTGATCCATGCCTGGAAACAGGCGGGTGTTTTGGCAAATGTTGTCCAGATACACCTGCAGCAGGTGCTGGCGGCGTTGTTCAAAGCCGGGGTCATCAGGGTGGATGCCGAAGCCCAGGGAAATGAGGGCAATACCGCCGTGAGAAACCACCGGGCGGATTTTTTCGAATGCCAGTGCGGGGTGGCCGAAGTGTTCCAGAGTGGCGTTTAGGGCATTGGCCAAATCCGGTGCAGTGTCGGCCAGAGTGCCGTCCAGATCGAACAGCATACAGTTGATGGGCGGGGTCATTCCTCTGGTTTTTGCGTAGCCAGCAGGTAGTTTACGTCCACATCTGACGGGTCTAGTTTGTACGCCCGGGTGAGCGGGTTGTAGGTCATGCCGCTGATATCCCGGATATCGAGATTCGCCTGGCGAACCCACCGGCTCAGTTCAGATGGGCGGATAAAGCGCGCATAGTCATGGGTGCCCTTGGGCAGCAGTCGTAACAGGTATTCTGCCCCCACAATGGCAAACAGGTAGGACTTGGGGTTGCGGTTGATGGTGGAAAAAAATACAAATCCGCCCGGCTTCACCAAGGTGGCGCAGGCAGCAACGATAGATGACGGGTCGGGGACATGCTCCAGCATCTCCATGCAAGTGACCAGATCGAATTTCCCGGGCATTTCTTCTGCCAGTTTTTCCACCGGGATCTGCCGGTAATCCACATCCCTGCCGCTTTCCAGCAAATGTAGCCGCGCCACTTCAAGATTGGCCTCCCCCATATCGATACCGGTGACCCGGGCGCCTTTTTCCGCCATAGATTCGGCCAGGATGCCGCCGCCGCAGCCTACATCCAGCACTTTCTTGTCGGCCAGCCCGTTGGTGTGCTGCTCGATATACGCCAGGCGCAGGGGGTTGATTTCATGCAGCGGCTTGAATTCGCTGTTGGGATCCCACCAGCGCGAGGCCAATTCCTCGAACTTGTTGATTTCCGATGGATCGACGTTGTGATGGGCATGTTCGGGCATTGTGGATGGCCAAGGCTGCAAATGATGGCTGTATTCTAGCAAATTTGGGGTGCCTGGAATCCGCTATTTGGCGTGTAATCTAACACCTTTCCATGAGGTCCTTATTTCCATGTCTCCCCAGATATGGGAGCCATAAAACATGTTTCGTATTTTCCAGTGACTCAAGTCATTGTCCATACCGGGTTTGTTTTTTATAATATTTTTTATGATTTTCCCTATGTTCAAATTATAGGTTTCCCATGTCTCTAAACTAGGAATAAATTCATTGTAAGTACTTAGCTGGTCACGATATCCCCAGCTTAACCAGCCATCCGGATGTTGCATGCTGTTCCGCCACCAGTATTTAATATTTGGATCCATTTGTATATTACTAAATCGTAACTGGTAAAATAATTTCTGTTTGCTTTCTTCATTAAAGAGTACTATTCCAATAATATCTCCACCTTGAGTAGTATCGCAATCAAAGCTATTTATAACATAATCTTCACGCCTGATTTTTACGCGCAGTCTGATTCGTTTGTATTTGCTTAAATGATTAGAATACGCCATTGATAATGGGGAAATAAAGCCATCTAACTCATCATCGCATGGTAGTTCATTTCCTCTAAGTGTCACGGTAGTGGTATTGGTTTTATTATTCCACATCACCTGCATATGATTGTTCTCAGTGATGTTATTGTTAAATGCAGGGAGTTGCTCCGGAATAGACCATTGTCCTATTTTATAATTCCCGTGAAAATCAGTAGAGCCATATAATGTACTGGCATCCTTGCTCACTATCCAAAAACCTCTGGGTTCCGGCGTTGTCCAGGAATATACTGGACTTGTCATAATAAAAATCAAAAGCAGCCTTGCCATATCCGTGTCCTGTTAGTTATAGTCTTTGGCTTGTAATCATACCCTAAAAAGGGGTTTTGTTAAGGGCGTCTCGAATAATGGGAACCTCGAATAATTCGTTTTTCGTCACCCCGGAGAAAGCCGGGATCCATATAAATCAGCAAGTTATGAATTCCGGCTTCCGCCGGAATGACGATTTTTCGAGGCGCCCTTAAGACTATTGGGTGCTGCCCGGTTTTATAGGCATCGGTGTGGCAAAGAAGCGCCAGTGACATGCCCAACAGATGCCAGCGCTGTTGGGCACGCTGTGCTTTGCCCAACCTACAAAGCTTTTTTCACTTTCTCCGTAGCTTTTCCTGCCAGACGCTGAT
>JAJRUY010000334.1 GCA_024277555.1 Gammaproteobacteria bacterium
AGATTGTTGTTCAGAGGCGAATTTCTGATCGAATCAATAGCCCAAGCTATTGATGAGTGAAGAAATATCGTCTCTGGGCAACAAGATCGGTGCAAGGGCGGACTTAACAAACACCCGGTAACATATTGCACTTTGCTAATAGTAGGTGTAATAGTTAATAAAAATAGCATCTTATGGGCACCTCGAAAAATCGTCATTCCGGCGGAAGCCGGAATCCATAACTTGCTGATTTATATGGACCCCGGCTTTCGCCGGGGTGACGAAAAACGAATTATTCGAGGTTCCCTTATGTTGTTATTTCAGTGTCCAGGTGAAACATCCGGGCTAGCATAGGGGGCTGTTCGCCCCCTGTTTTTTTGACCAGTGATCCGGGATTCAGGGTATAATCCGCCCCCTTTCTCCTGCCCGGCCTGCAAACTGTGATTACCAATCTCCGCAATATCGCCATCATCGCCCATGTTGACCATGGCAAAACCACTCTTGTTGATGAACTGCTGAAGCAGTCCGGCACTCTTGGCGAGCGCTTTGGTGAGGTGGAGCGGGTAATGGACTCCAATGACCTGGAAAAGGAGCGGGGTATCACCATCCTGTCCAAGAACACCGCGATCAACTGGAAGGACTACCGCATCAATATCGTAGATACCCCCGGCCATGCGGACTTTGGTGGCGAGGTGGAGCGGGTGCTGTCCATGGTGGATTCAGTGCTGCTGTTGGTGGATGCGGTGGAAGGTCCCATGCCACAGACGCGCTTCGTCACCCAGAAGGCTTTTGAGCACGGCCTGCGCCCGATTGTGGTGGTGAACAAGATCGACCGTGATGGCGCCCGTCCGGACTGGGCTGTGGATCAGGTGTTTGATCTGTTCGACCGCCTTGGCGCGACCGATGAACAGCTGGACTTCCCCATCATCTACGCCTCGGCGATCAACGGCTATGCTTCCGATGACAGTGATGTGCGTGATGGGGACATGACGCCTCTGTTTCAGGCCATTATCGACAACTGCCCGCTGCCGGATGTCGATCCCGACGGGCCTTTCCAGATGCAGATTTCCAACCTGGACTACAGCAGCTATGTGGGAGCAATCGCTGTTGGCAGAATCACCCGCGGCAGGGTGCGCCCCAACCAGCAGGTCGTGGTGCACAAATATGACGGTACGGAACACAAGTCCAGGATCGGGCTGGTTTATGGTTATATGGGGTTGCAGCGCCATGAAATACAGGAGGCAGGCGCCGGCGATATTATCGCTATCACGGGTATTGAGGCGCCCAATGTATCGGATACCCTGTGTGACCCGGAGCATATCGAGGCTCTGCCATTGCTGACCGTGGATGAACCCACGGTATCCATGACCTTCCAGGTCAACACCTCGCCTTTTGCGGGTAAGGAAGGCAAGTACCTGACCTCCCGGCAACTCAAGGAACGTCTCGAGCGCGAGCTGATCGCCAACGTGGCTCTGCGGGTGGAAGAGGGTACGGATCCGGAGAAATTCAAGGTTTCCGGCCGTGGCGAGCTGCACCTTTCCATTTTGCTGGAGAACATGCGCCGCGAAGGCTTCGAGCTGGCGGTTTCCCGGCCGGAGGTTATTTTCCGCGAGATCGACGGCGAAGTCTGCGAACCCTATGAACAGCTGACCGTGGATGTGGAAGAACAGCACCAGGGCGCCATGATGGAGGCGTTGGGAGCACGCAAGGGGCAACTCAAGGACATGACTCCCGATGGCAACGGGCGCGTACGCCTGGACTATATTATTCCTTCCCGTGGATTGATCGGATTTCAGACGGAATTCATGACCTGCACTTCCGGCACCGGACTTATGTATCATGTTTTCGATCACTATGGCCCTGCCCAGCACGGCGGTATCGCACCGCGCAGCAACGGGGTGCTGATCTCCAACAGCATGGGCAAGGCACTGGCCTATGCCCTGTTCAACCTGCAGGAACGCGGAAAGCTGTTTGTGGAGCATGCCCAGGATGTGTATGAGGGGCAGGTCATCGGCCTGCACTCCCGCGACAACGATCTGACGGTAAACCCCACCAAGGGCAAGCAGCTTACCAATGTGCGTGCTTCGGGGAAGGATGAGTCATTGATTCTGACCCCGCCCGTGGTTTTTTCCCTGGAGCAGGCTCTGGAGTTTATCGAAGATGACGAGCTGGTGGAAATAACCCCCAGCGCCATTCGCCTGCGCAAGAAATTCCTCAAGGAACACGAAAGGAAAAAGGCGCGCCGCGAGAAGAGCTGACCAGACGGCAGCCTGGTTCAGTCCTCGTTTCCATAATACATATCTGGACGCAGGTTTGGCGGCATCTGCAGGAAATACCCTTCGTCCTGCAGCTGCTGCATAACCCTGGCCGTGTTCACTCTGGCCAGTGGTCGTTCCTGGTGCAGATCCAGCTGCATCACCAGGCTGGGCTGTCCGAATCTGGCCATCAGCAGTTCCGGTACTTCTACGAAATCATCTTCCTTGGCCAGGTACAGGTACATCTCGTCTTTCTTGCTGCTTTTGTAGATCCAGCAGGTTTGATTCATTTGCGCTACTATTCATAGTATGAAGAAGGTGTTTTATTTTAGCGTAATTTGCCTGTGGCTGACCGGATGTGCTTCCAGTCTTCCCCGAACCATTGCCGAAGCGCAAGTGGAATCCATCTCTGCCCGGCAAGTGCAACAAACTCCTGATGCCTATAGAGGCAAACAGGTGCGCTGGGGTGGCGAGGTTCTCGAGGTTTCCAACATCGAGAAATATACTGATGTACTGATTCTGGGGCGGGAGCTGAAGAAAAATGGCGAGCCGCTGAAGAACAGCCGGGTGGATGCGCGTTTTATCGCCCGCTTTCCCGGCTTTCGAGAACCCTCGGAGTGTGGCCAGGGTCGGCGCATAACCGTAACGGGCGTCGTGTCTGGTGTAGAGGTGCGCAATGTCGGGGAATATCCCTATTCCTATCCTGTGGTGAACGCGGCGGAAGATCATTGCTGGCCGGAAAAGAAGATCCATGATCATTATCCTTACTATCCGTACTCTTATCCGCCCTATTATGGATGGAGGCGCTATCCGGGCGGGTATCCCTGGTGGTCCTATCCCGGCTACCCTTACTGGTGGTGAGCATGCGCCCGTTTTTTCTACTTTTGCTTTTGTTGCTGCTGACCGCCTGCAGTACCGGCGGCAGGGTGCAATCTTCCGGCATTACGCCCGCAACTCTTTCACTCAGCGCAGATAGCAGCGTCAAGGGCAAGAGCTTTACCTGGGGTGGCAGCGTCTTGTCGGTGAAGAACCTGAAAGATCGCACGCTGGTGGAGGTCATGGCCTATCCCCTGAATGCAAAAGGGCTGCCGCTTGGCAAGGGTGGTATGCAAGGGAGATTTCTTGCGGAATATTCCGGTTTTCTTGAACCTGCGGAGTATCCGCAGGGACAACTGATTACAGTAACTGGCCCCCTGCTTGGCTATGTCGACGGCAAGGTGGGTGCGGCGGACTATCGCTTTCCCGTCTTGCAGGCGGAGCAAATCAAACGTTGGCCGGATTCCAGGCTCTACAGGCGTGGTGACAAGCCCAGGGTCAACCTCGGGGTTGGCTTTGGCAGTGGCGGCTATCGTGGCATCGGCATAGGAATTGGTTTTTGAGCATTGTTCTGGGTGGATTGCACCGCTATCCGGTAAAGTCCCTGCGGGGAGAGAGCCTGGCTTCCATGGAAGTGGGAGCCCGGGGGTTGTTGTATGACAGGCACTGGATGCTGGTGAATGAGGAGGGTCGTTTTCTGACCCAGCGGGAACTGCCGCGCATGGTGCTGGTGCGCCCGCAGCCGCAGGAATCTGGCTTGGTTCTGCGCGCTCCCGGCATGTCTGATCTGCAGGTGCAGGCGGATTCCGATGAGCAGTTGCAGGTGCATATCTGGCGCGACCTGTGTACCGCCAGGGTAATGAGTCTGGCGGCGGATCAATGGTTGAGTGACTTTCTGGGAGTTGCCTGCCAGCTGGTGTACTTGCCGGATGGGCAGGTTCGACAGGTGGATCAGAACTACGCCAAAATTCAAGACCAGGTGGGTTTTGCTGACGGCTTTCCCTTTTTGCTGATTTCCCGTGCATCCCTGGATGACCTGAACCGGCGTATGGGTTTGTCTTTGCCCATGGAGCGTTTCCGACCCAATTTGGTAGTCGAGGGTTGTGAAGCCTATGCGGAAGACGGCTGGAAACGTATTCGTATTGGGGATCTGGAATTTCGCGTGGTCAAGCCCTGTTCGCGTTGCGTCATCCCTACGGTAGACCAGGAAACCGGGCAACGCACGGGCAAGGAGCCACTGAAAACCCTCGCCACCTATCGAAAACAGGGGCACCAGGTCTGTTTTGGTCAGAACCTTATCCATGATTCCCGTGGACAACTGCAAACCGGCATGCCGGTGGAGATTCTGGAATGACGGATGCAATTGCGCAAACCCGCTGCTGGGTAAAGGAGGTGGTGATTGGTCTGAACCTCTGCCCCTTTGCCCGCATCCCCTTCGAGGCTGGAAGCATTCGCTACCAGTTGTGCGAGGCTGTAGAAAACGATGCCGTGTATGCTGCTCTGATTCAGGAGCTGGCAGTATTCGCACAACTGCCACCAGAAGAGGCGGAAACCGGATTATTTATTGTATCCCGGGGGCTGGTGGATTTTGACAGCTATCTGGATGTGCTTGAAGATGCCCAGGCAGCATTGGAAGAGGCAGGCCTGGAGGGCATGCTGCAACTGGCCAGTTTTCACCCCGACTATTGTTTTGAGGGAATGGAAGTGGATGATCCGGCCAACTATACCAACCGTTCACCTTATCCCATGTTTCATCTGATTCGCCAGGACGGGTTGGCAGCGGCCCTGGAAAGCTGGCCGGACCCTGAGTCCATCCCCCGGCGCAATGTCGCCCTGTTGCGGGAGATGGGGGCGGATACCATGTGCAGACTGCTGGACAGGTGCAGGGAATCATAGAACAGGTCAACTGCCAGCTGACACATGGTTGTTCTCGTTCAAGGCAGAATCAGGGACGTCGTTTTTGTAGCGGTTGCTGATGGCGACGAACTCCTCCAGGTTTTGCAGAAACAGATCGACCAGTGCCGGATCGAAATGCCTGCCTCTTTGTTCGCTGATCCAGGCCACTACCTTGTCCAGCTCCCAAGCCTCTTTGTAGATCCGCTTGGTATAGAGCGCATCGAAAACATCAGCCAGGGCGACAATGCGGCTGAATATATGGATTTCCTCGCCCTTGAGTCCCTGGGGGTAGCCGGAGCCGTCCCAGGCTTCATGGTGCTGCAATGCAATCACCCCTGCTGCCTTGAGTATTTCGCGCTCGGAATGTTTCAGCATGGAGAATCCGATATTGGTGTGGTTTTGCATTAGCCGGTACTCTTCATCGGTGAACCGGCCTGGTTTGAGCAGGATGCTGTCCGGAATACCCAGCTTTCCAATATCGTGCAGCGGTGAGGCTGCCGTCACCAGGTCGATATCGTTTTCCGATAGCCCCGATTTTTGTGCCAGCAACTGGCTGAAAAGCATGACGCGCCGGGTGTGGTCGTTGGTGTCTTTTGATCGTTGCTCCTCAATGATACCCATGGTGTAGATGGTTTCGCGCAGGGTACTTTCGATTTCATCATTAAGTGCGATCAGCTCCTTGTTTTTTGCCTTCAGCATTTCCTGGTGAGAGATGACATCTGCATTGAACAGGTTGATTTCGTGGGCCACATTGGTAAATTCCCTGGTCTTGAACTGCTCCAGGCAAACAGGTGTGTGTTTCCGGTATGCCTCCATGGCGTGATCAATCAGGGTTTCGAGGGGAGCTTGTACATAGTTGTTGATGGTGCGGCGGGTGTTGAGGATGATCAGCACCAGAAACAGCAGCGACAGCAGGGTCATGCCCGCCAGCACATAGAGAGAATGGTTGCGGTATCCGCTTATGTCCAGCTCGATATCCACCGCGCCAAGCACCGCCCCCTCGGTCACTTTGTGGCAGCCGAGACAGTTCAGTGTCCCCTTGCTGCTGGCGATATAGGGAATGATGGCTCGCATGCTGGGGGTATAGCTCCATTCCTTGCTTTCGAAAAGGTGCTGCCCGGTTTCCAGGACCTTTTTTACCAGGGCATCAGTGATATTTTCATCATCCCTGCCTTTACCAAATTGTTTGATTACCTCCCGGCTGCGAATAACCCGCAGCTTGTTGATCTGGTGAAGGCTTTTTATTTCTTCCATGTAGTATTCGCGCTTGTCCATGATGCCGCCTTTCATATGGGCGGTGAGGCTGGCCCGAACCAGTTCGGCATGAGCCAGAG
>JAJRUY010000335.1 GCA_024277555.1 Gammaproteobacteria bacterium
GATGCCGAACAGGTGATCATCATCATGGGTTCTGGCGCCGAGGCGGTGGAAGAAACCGTAGAGGACTTGCTGCGGGAGGGTAAAAAACTGGGCCTGTTGCGGGTGCGCCTGTACCGGCCTTTCTCCGTGGAACATTTGCTTGCGGCGCTGCCGGAAACCGTTAGCGCCATTGCGGTGCTGGATCGCTGCAAGGAGCCGGGAGCAGCCGGGGAGCCGTTGTACAAGGATGTGGTAACCGCCTTTGCCGAGCATGTGGCCGCTGGCGGTGAAAAGTTCAGCCGCCTGCCGCGCATCCTGGGTGGGCGTTACGGATTATCCTCAAAGGAATTTACCCCAGGCATGATCCGGGCTGTGTTTGACAATCTGACAGCCGAGCAGGGCAAGAACGGTTTCACCATCGGCATTCATGACGATGTTTCCCACACCAGCCTGGAATGGGACAGGGATGTGCGCAATGCCGACATGCAGGGCGTTATCCAGTGCCTGTTCTATGGTCTGGGTTCTGATGGCACTGTCAGTGCGAACAAGAATACACTGAAAATTATTGGCGAGGAAACAGACCAGTTTGTGCAGGGCTATTTTGTCTATGACTCGAAGAAGGCGGGGGCGGTAACCGTTTCCCACCTGCGCTTCAGTCCACGCCCGATTCGCGCCAGTTACCTGATTGAAGACGGTGAGGCCAGTTTCATCGGCTGCCATCAGCCCCAGTTCGTCGAGCGCTTCAATTTGCTGGAAAAGGCGGCTCCCGGGGCGGTGTTCCTGCTCAATACCAATGTTCCTCCAGGAAAGGTATGGCAAACCCTGCCCAGAACCATGCAACAGGAAATGCTGGACAAGGGCATCAGACTTTGGGTTATCGACGCCTATACAGTTGCCGGGGAGTCGGGCATGGGGCGGCGTATCAACACCATCATGCAAACCTGCTTTTTTGCCATTTCCGGGGTATTGCTGCGGGATGAGGCAATCACAAAAATCAAGCATGCGGTTGAACAGACCTACGGGCGCAAGGGGCGCAAGATTGTGCAGCGTAATTTTGATGCCATTGATGCCTCCCTGGCAGCGTTGCATGAGGTGACGTTGCCGGATGTGGCGGATGGCGATATCGACTTTCAGCCACCGGTTCCCCCGCAGGCGCCAAAGTTTGTGCGCGAGATCACCGCCACTTTGATTGCCGGCAAGGGTGATGAGCTGCCGGTAAGCGCCATTCCTGCCGATGGTTCCTGGCCCCTGGGAACTGCCGCCTGGGAAAAGCGTGACATTGCCCTGGAGCTGCCCAAATGGGATGCGGAGCTTTGTATAGAATGTGGCAAGTGTCCCTTCGTCTGTCCCCACTCGGCGATTCGCTCCAAGGTATTTACCGAAGAGCTGCTGCAGGATGCGCCGGAGGGTTTTCTGTCCAGGCCCATGAAGGGCAAGGAGTTTCAGGGCTTATACATCGCCTATCAGGTGGCGCCGGATGATTGTACCGGATGTGGTATTTGCGCCGATGTCTGCCCGGCCAGAGACAAGAGCAACGTCAGCCATAAATCCCTGGACATGGTACCCAAAGAGGAAATCATCGAACAGGACCGGCGCAACTGGGCCTTCTTCGAGCGGCTGCCGGAGTACGATCGGGAGCAGATCACCTGGCCAAAGATGAAGTCCGCCATGCTTTCCCAGCCGTTGTTCGAGTTTTCCGGCGCCTGCCTGGGCTGTGGGGAAACGCCTTATATCCGCCTGGCCACCCAGATGTTCGGTGATCGCATGCTCATCGCCAACGCCACCGGCTGCTCGTCGATCTACGGCGGCAACCTGCCGACCACACCTTATACCACCAATCCCGAGGGCCGGGGGCCTGCCTGGTCCAATTCCCTGTTCGAGGACAACGCCGAGTTTGGTCTGGGTTTCCGCCTGGCTGTGGACCAACACTGTCACCAGGCAGAAGTATTGCTGGCGGAACTGGGTGATGCGCTGGACAGGGCGCTGGTGCAGGAAATACTGACTGCCGACCAATCGGATGAACCCGGCATTCACCAGCAACGCCAGCGGGTGGCGAAGCTCAAACAACAACTGGCAAATATCGACAGGGACAAGGCAAGACGCTTGTTGTCCATTGCGGATTATCTGGTGAGAAAGAGCGTCTGGATTATCGGCGGTGATGGCTGGGCCTACGATATAGGCTTTGGCGGGCTGGATCATGCCCTGGCATCCGGCAAAGACATCAACTTGCTGGTGCTCGATACCGAGGTGTACTCCAATACAGGTGGGCAGACCTCCAAGGCAACACCCAGGGGCGCAATTGCCAAATTTTCCGCCAGCGGTAAGGCGGCGCCAAAGAAGGATCTGGGCAGGATCGCCATGGCCTACGAGAACGTGTATGTGGCGTCCATCTCATCAGGCGCCAAGGACGTGCACACCCTGAAGGCGCTGATGGAAGCGGAATCTTATCCTGGCCCGTCTCTTCTTCTCGCCTATTCCCCCTGCATTGCCCATGGGGTGGATTTGAGCTATAACCTGCGGCAGCAAAAGCTTGCCGTCAACAGTGGCCACTGGCCTTTGTACCGCTATGATCCACGCAGAAGAGAAAAGGGCCTGAACCCCTTGCAGCTGGATTATAAGAAGCCTGGAATCCCCCTCAAGGAATATTACGAAACAGAAGCGCGTTTTGCCATGCTGTGGCGCAGCCATCCCCAGGAAGCGGAAGCATTCCTTGCGCTACAGCAAGAATCGGTGCTGGAACGCTACCATCACCTGGAACAACTTGCAGCCCTGTCTGTGGAAGCACCCGAGGAGACAGCATCATGAATCTGGAAACCACCTATCTGGGACTGAAGCTGAAAAATCCCCTGGTGCCTTCGGCATCGCCCATGAGCCGCGATCTGGACACCGCCAGGCGCCTGGAAGATGCGGGTGCGGCGGCGCTGGTCATGTACTCCCTGTTTGAAGAAGATGTGCAGGCGGAAGAAGAGCAGCTTGCCAGGCTGATGGAGTTTCAGGATCTGGGCCATGGCGAGGCCGACACCTACCTGCCGTTGCCCTCGGATTACAAGACTGGTTTGGATGAATATCTGGAGCAATTACAGGCGCTTAAATCCAGTCTCGAGATCCCCGTTATTGCCAGCCTCAATGGCGCCACGGAAAGCGGCTGGGTGGAACATGGAAAAGAACTGGAACAGGCCGGCGCAGATGCCCTGGAGCTGAACGTGTATTTTCTTCCTGCCGCTGAAGACTCTGCGGAAGTGGTGGAAGATCGTTATCTAAGCATACTTGGGCAACTGAAGAGCCAGGTGCAGATTCCCGTAACCGTCAAGCTCTCCCCGTATTTCACTTCTTTGGGTTATTTCGTGCGCCAGCTGGAAACTGCAGGGGCAGATGGCGTAGTGCTGTTCAACCGCTTCTATCAACCTGAAATGAACCTGGATACCCTGGACGTACAACCCCAGCTGCATTTCTCTCACCCCCATGAAGCGTTGTTGCGCATGCACTGGATAGCACGTCTGTATGATAAGGTTGATCTGTCTCTGGCCGCCACGGGCGGTGTGCATAGCGCGCAACAGGCGCTGAAAATGCTGCTGGCCGGAGCCAGTGTCGTGCATCTGTGTGCGGTATTGCTGCAACATGGGCCGGATGTGCTTGAGGAAATGCTGCAGGAAATGCAGCAGTGGATGGAAGACAGGGAATATGAATCCGTATATCAATTGATGGGCAGTGCCTGCCAGGTGAATGCCATTCATCCTGAGGCCTGGGACAGAATGAACTACATCAAGATATTGCGCAGTTAAAGAGATCCTGATCAAGCCGCCATCCAATGTCTTGATGCCTCTGGACTTAGGGTTTTTCCGGGGGCACAAAAAATGAATTATTGGAGACCACTTATTGGGCAATTGATGTGGATAAAGAAACAGACGACCTTATTGAGCCTGGCCATGATCTAACAAAAGAACACGAAGACCCGTTTATTGAGTTTTTGCA
>JAJRUY010000336.1 GCA_024277555.1 Gammaproteobacteria bacterium
CCTGGAGTTCCGCTTCAACGAGGCGGGGGAAGTGACCAGCGTCTTCACTCCCGCTCGTTTTGCACGCATGGGTGGTGAATACCAGCAACTGCCTTGGGAAGGGCGTTTTGCGAACTATCAGTTGATGTCGGGAATCCGCGTTCCCTGCCATGGAGAGGTGGGCTGGTACATTGATGGCGTCCTGGAAATGGTTTGGAAAGGGGAAATCGCTTCCATTCAATATGATGCGGAGACAGCAGAAGTGAAAGAATAAAAACCTGGGTGTTTTTTTGCGTGGCCGGGATGTTGCGGTGCAGTATATGCAATGGCATTTTCTGCACCGGGATGCCGAGGCCACGCAGGGAATACGAATGCTGGAGGATCATCGCCCGGAATTCCCGAACCCCGGTGAAATATCCGGGCTAAAGCAATTCAATCTCCCATCCCTGTGCTGACCGCCCCGTCAACCCGGCGCACGACTCCATGGATGGAGGAGGCAGGATGAAGCAGGAGCCAGAATCAAGTCCGGGATCCATGATCCAGTTTTCCACATCACCAGGAGATATAAGTAAACCCTCTTTCCTGCAACTGCATGATGTCATCGATGCCGATGGGAACCTCCTTGGAAAAGTCCAGCAGATCGCTCTTGGTCCAGCGCAAGGACTTCAGAGTATTGCCGCAGGCGTGGAAGGCAACGCCATAGGCCGCCAGGGAGGAGACTTTCTGCTGCAACTCCCGGGGAATGGGACGCTGGGGGCGTTTGCCCAGCAGGTGGATGCCTTCGCCAAAGACGGCAATCACGACTTCTACGTCATCACCGTACTTGCGTATCATTTCACCCGCGGAAAACAGGATGCTGGAAATGTATTTGGTATCGGCCTTGTTCAGCTGATAGACAATATGGTGCTTTGCATCATCTTCGAAATGGCTGTCAGTATGGTGGGCATTGGCTGTGCCCAGCAGGCTGGCGGTGCTGGCGGCTACCAGCCATTGCATAAAGCGCCGGCGGTTGACTGGCTTGTTCATATGCTTCTCCTCCTGCCGGGGATTATTACCCGAAGCCTGGGTGGTGTCGAGGCGGAAAAACAGCCCGTCAAGTAATTGCGTTATCTGGCAGGGTTTTTCACATCAGATGCAGCAGGCTGTGGAGGCCGGGGCGCGGCGGGCGGAATGGGCGGGTCATAAGGATAGCCATACCCGTAACCACCATAGGGATAACTGCCGTACCCATAAGGCGCTCCATATCCATAATCAGGGGCGCCATAGCCATAGGGGAGAGGATATCCGTAGCCATAGGGCGCACCGTAGCCGGGATAAGCGCCGTAATACCAGGGTGGCGGATAACCATGCCAGACATCGCCATCAAACCAGTTCCAGTGCGCCCAGCCGCCATGCCAGGCGTTTGCAGATCCGGCCATGAGTGCGCCACCAGCGAGAACTGTTGCCAGCAGAATACCTTTCAGGGTTCTCATCTTGCCTTCCTCCATTCAGTTCAGGAACAGAATTCGTGCCACATTTGATAGTATGTCACCCCATTGCCGGGACAATATTAACCCGGCAACAATGTATGTCGTGTTCAGGGCTCCAGGGAAGCATCGGATCAAGGCGCGGTGCGCAGGCAATGGTGGTTCCATTGGCAAGCGCCGCAACGCCGGGCCGATGCTTCCCTGGAGTCCCTAACCAACTGATTATTAACATAAGAGGCCGCTGTGTGTCTGCCCGCGGCGGTGTTATCGAAACTGGCTGCAGGATTACTACAGCGGCGTTTCGATGCCTTGCCGTGAACAGACACACAGCGGCTGAACACGACATACATTGCTGCCGGGTTAATAATAACGGCCCATTTCCTTTTGACAGCAGGAATACTGTTTTGGATCCACTCTGGTTATTGATTGCATTGATTCTCGGGCTGGCTGCCCGGCGGGTGTATTTGCCGCCGCTGGTAGGCTTCCTGCTGGCTGGATTTGCCCTGCATGCGTTAGGGGTGCAGGGTGGAGAAGTATTGCGGGAAGCAGCAGATATCGGGGTGCTTCTGCTACTGTTCACCATTGGCCTGAAACTGCGCCTGCGCAGCCTGCTGGTGCCGGAGGTATGGGGTTCCACCTGTATTCATATGCTGCTGACGGTGTTGTTCATCAGCGGCTTTATGATGTTGGCAGGCGCCGCTGGTCTGGCTTGGTTCGGGCATCTGGAATGGAAATCTGCTGCCTTGGTCGCATTTGCCCTGAGTTTCAGCAGCACCGTGTTTGCGGTACAGATTCTGGAAGAGAGGGGGGAGATGAAAACCCGCCATGGACAGGTGAGTATCGGTATTCTGGTAATTCAGGATATTATCGCCGTGTCTTTCCTGGTGCTGGCCACGGGTGAAATGCCCAGTATCTGGGCTCTTGGCCTGCTGTTTCTTCCACTGCTGCGACCGTTGTTGAACAAGACCATGGAACACTCCGGCCATGGTGAGCTGCTGGTGCTGTTTGGCCTGGTAATGGCTGTGGGTGGGGGAGAGCTGTTCAGCCTGACCGGAATGAAAGATGGCCTCGGGGCGCTGGTTTTCGGGGCATTGTTGGGTGGGCAGCCAAAGTCCAATGAACTGGCGCGTTCCCTGTTACGATTCAAGGATTTATTTCTACTCGGATTTTTTCTGCAAATCGGGATTGAGACGCTGCCGGAACTTTCCGATATCGTGATCGCGGCATTGCTGGCCGTGCTGATTCTGCCGCTCAAGTCCCTGTTGTGGTTCCTGATCATGACGCGCTTTCGCCTGCGAGCCAGAACCTCTTTTCTGAGTACCATGGAACTGTCCAGCTACAGTGAGTTCGGCCTTATTGTCGCCGTTATGGCTGTCACCGCAGGGTGGCTGGAACAGCAGTGGCTGGTTGTTATTGCTCTGTCGTTGAGCTTCAGTTTCGTCATTGCCGCCATCGTCAATGCCCGCGTGCATGAGCTCTATGCAAGGCTGGAGCCTCTGTTGTATCGCTTTCAGTCGAAAAACCGTCTGCCGGTGGATGTCCCCCCGGATCTGGGTGGTGCGGAGATTCTTGTTGTCGGCATGGGGCGTGTAGGCACCGGAGCTTATGAAACCATGCGGGAGGTGTTCGGAGACAAGGTGATAGGCATCGATGCCAATCAGAACGCCGTCTGCTGGCATCAGGAAAAAGGCCACAAGGCGATACTGGGAGACGCCAAGGATCCTGATTTCTGGCAGGGCATAGACACGCAAAATCTGCGCCTGGTGATGCTGGCCATGCCGACCCTAAAGGATATGCATCAGGCCGTCATGCTGTTGAAACATGTTGGCTACGACGGCCTGATTGCGGCAGTGACCCGCTATGAAGATGATCGCCTGGCGCTGGAGCAGGCAGGGGTGGATGCAACCTTCAATTTCTATAAGGAAGCGGGTGCCGGTTTTGCAGAACATGTGCGCCAGCAACTGACGCAAGGCGGGCGCAGACTGGCCGAATCGGAAACATCTGGTCAAGAATGATTCGTGCCAGGTGACCCTTCAGTCCCAGATTTTCTGCATCTTCAGTATCCTGCCGTTGTTGGTGTTCACGCGGCATTCCCAGCGTTCAGATACTTTTCCGCCGTCTTTTCTGGCTTTCACCTGGATGCCTACCTGCTTCTTGCTGCCAGAGAGGTTGCGCACGGAGGTGGAAGGGAACCGGATCTTTTTGTAGCCAAATGTGCGTAACCTGGTTTTCAAGCTGGACTGGCAGATGCGCTTGGCCTCCATATTGTTGCCGCTACCGCCACTGTTGCCAGCGGGAGGGAGTGGCTTGATCCAGCGATACCCGGCGCTGTCTATCCGCAAGGGATTGACATGTATCTTGCAGTCATAGGAAATCTTTCCGGTGCCGTTTCTTCCCTTAACCAGCGCCTGGCCGCTTACATGACGCTTGCGTTCCGCCGGGGTGGTGACGTTCTTCCGGGTGAATTCCAGGCTGAACTGCTGGCGGATATTGCGTTTCGCCTGATAGCGGATGCGCTCCTTGCAGGCATGAACGGCTTTCTGGTTCCAGTTGCCACCGCCGATGTCAAGATCATTGTCCAGTTCGATGCGGGCGCTGCGCACATAGGCATCGCGCCGGTTCATGATGCAGTTGTAGTGCAGTTTGTGTTTGCGCCCCTTGTTGCGGGCGGTACCCCGCCCGTTGATGGTAGCTTCGCGGCGGGAGCTGTTGTAGACATCGATGTTTCCCCAGGAGATCTTCGCGCCATAGCCGATACGTTTCCTGACCTTTTCCCTGACTTTGCCCTTGCAGTTGTTTACCAGTTCCGCCCTGGGAGCGTCGTAGTCATATACCGGTGGATAATAGCCGCCGCCATAGCCGCCGCCATAGCCGCCATCATAGCCGCCACCACTGTTATAGTAGTAGTCGTCCTTACAGGCACCCAGCGCGAGCATTGCCACCGCAGCGATGGCGATTTTTGGTATGAAGTGGGTCATATGTACTC
>JAJRUY010000337.1 GCA_024277555.1 Gammaproteobacteria bacterium
AGCTCTAACCCGGATTTCTCACCGGACTGACGAGCCCTCGCTTGTTCTTTGAATCCACAAGAAATTTTATTCAGTCGGAAATACGCCCTGTTATTCCGCTCCTTCACAAAATCCCTTGTGAATCCAAATGCCTGCGCGATCATCCCGCCATCCGGTGAGAAATCCGGGCTAACAAAAAAGTGCTGCCCCAATGTTGGGAGGAGGGGGGGTGGGACAGCACAAAGCCTCATCTTCAGGTCAGAATTGCATCGGTATCAACTGCATTGCGGCCTTGCGAAATTTTTCACGCTCCTCCTTGGGCATGGGGATAAGCCCCTTGTCTACCAGATAGCCCTCGTCGCCCCAGGTATTTTCACTGGTAAGCTCCACCAGAAACTCCTTGATTCCGGGAATTTTCCCTACATGGGCCTCCTTTACATACATGTAGAGAGGCCGGGAGACAGGATACTTTCCGTTCGCAATGAGTTCGAATTCCGGGGGCACTCCATCAACCAGAGATCCCTGAATCTGATCTTCATTTTGCTCCAGGTAACTATAACCAAACACACCCAACGCCTTGGAATTGGCCTCCAGTTTCTGCACGATCAGGTTGTCATTCTCACCCGCTTCAATGTATTTGCCATCCTCACGCACGCCGTGGCAAATGGCCTTGTACCTGCTCTTGAGCTGCTTGGCGAGCTTCTTGTCCCCGGCCTTCTTGGCCTTTTTTGAATCGCTTTTGATCTGTTTGATCCAGGCAAATTGTTTGCACCCCCCTTCCATCGCCAGCTCAGCAAAGGCATCACGGGTTCCGGAAGTCGGTGGAGGACCCAGCACTTCTATTTTGTAGGCCGGAAGCGCCGGATTCACTTCTTTCCAGGTGGAATAGGGATTGGGGATCAGCTTGCCGGAGTCCGGATCCTTCGGGTCGGGAACATCTTTGGCCAAGGCGAGAAAAATATCCTTGCGGCTCAAATCAAACCGGGGAGCCTTCCTGGAATTGGCGATGGCGATACCATCATAGCCAATCTTGATTTCTATAACGCCTTTCACCCCGTTCGCATGACATTTGTCCAGTTCTGACTTTTTGATGCGCCGCGATGCATTGGTGATATCCGGATGCTTTACGCCAACCCCCTGGCAAAACAATTTCATACCGCCGCCAGAGCCCGTGGACTCTATTTTCGGCGTCTTGAACCTGGTGCGTTTGCCAAAATTCTCTGCCACGACCGTGGCGAACGGATATACAGTGGAAGACCCCACTACATAGATGTAATCCCGAGTGCCTGCACTGGCACCTGCTGCTGCGAGAATCAGACTCATGGAAATCGCGAAACTGGACTTCTTCATTTCTCTTTCCTGTGGTTTCATTGAACTCGGCGAAACTATAGGGGAGAATTGTTACGGCTTTGTGACAGCAAATCTGCGCCCCTCCTTCAGCGGAGACATACCCTTCCAGGTCGGCCAAAAAATGTCACGCCTGGCAAGGATTTACCCGTATAATTTAGAGAAACTGGAGACGCTCTCCAACCTGATTTCTCATCCGGCACCTATCTGCGTCAGAACCTATGTATTCAAAGCTGTACAGAAATTTTCTAGAGCCTTTGTGGGAAGAAAAGCTCAGAAAGCGAAAAACCCTGGAATACGAGAGAAAACTCAATAAAACACAATGGCTTGACACATCTGAAATACTTTCCATGCAATGGCTGGCTCTGCTGGATCTGTTACGGCATAGCGAACAACAATGTACCTACTGGAAAACAGTTTTCAAGGATCTTCAACTGCATGCCGATAGCATTCACAGTTACGAAGATTTTCGCAGCCTGCCCATCACCAGCAAAAGCACTATTCGTGACAACTATAACGACATGATTGCATCTTCCTTCCGGGGGAAAACACTGCAAAAAGCCACGGGAGGATCCACAGGTGAGCCACTGCGATTTGAATATACTCACACCAGCAATGAATGGCGCCAGGCTGTAACGAGACGCGGTTATGGCTGGGCCAGGGCCTATGGAGGCATAAAGCAGGCATACATTTGGGGAGTCGCACTGCAAAAAGAACCCCTGTTTCGCAAGCTCAAACAGGAGCTGCACCACTTGGTTTTGCGCCAGAAATACTTTAACAGCTTTGATTTCGGAGAGCAGGAGATGGCGCACTGCCGGAGCGCACTCGAAAAATATTCACCGGATATTATCGTCGGATATACCAACCCCCTGTATAACTTTGCACGATATATCAATGTCAATAATCACGCTCCCCGCATCAGGCCACGCAGCATCATCACCGGCGCGGAAAAACTGCATGCATTTCAGCGCCAGGAAATAGAAAAAGCGTTCCAGGCAAAAGTTTTCAACACATATGGAAGCCGCGAGTTCATGCTGATCGCAATGGAATGCGAGCAGCACAACGGGCTGCACATCAGCGCCGAAAACCTTTTTGTCGAGATACTCCGGGAAGACGGGTCACCTGCAGATCCAGGAGAATTTGGCCGCATCGTGATCACGGATCTGCACAACTATGGCATGCCTTTCATCCGCTATGAGATTGGTGATCTGGCCATTCCGTCAGATCGCACTTGCAACTGCGGACGGGGTTTACCAATGCTTGACGATATCGTCGGCAGATCACTGGACATGATCAAAACTCCCGGCGGAAAAATGATACCCGGCGAATTCTTCCCCCATCTGTTGAAAGATTTTTCCTGCATACAGCGATTTCAGGTTGTTCAGGACAAAATTGACAGCCTTACAATCAAAATTGTTTCCCGCTACGAAATGAACCCTGATGATCTCAACCTGTTAAAAGCAGAAGTTCTCAAGGTGATGGGCACAGGTATCAGTATCGACTATAAATTTGTAGATGACATACCTCTTACCAAAACCGGAAAACACCGGGTAACCATTTCAAACATAG
>JAJRUY010000338.1 GCA_024277555.1 Gammaproteobacteria bacterium
CCAACCCGGCGCCCTGAGCGTTCTGGCATTTGATGGGGATACAGCTGTGGGGCTGATCAATTGTTTTCAGGCCTTGTCTACATTTCAGGCCAGACCACTGCTCAATATTCATGACGTGATTGTTATGCCAACGCATCGCAGGCGAGGCATCAGCCCGATGATGCTGGAAAAAGTGGAAGAGATCGCTCGCCAGCGTGGCTGCTGCAAGCTCACACTGGAAGTGCTGGAGGGAAATCAGGTGGCAAAAAATGCATACGGAAAATTCGGCTTTTGCAGCTATGAGCTGGATCCCGAACTGGGCCATGCCTTGTTTTGGGAAAAGAAATTACCTGATTAGCCCGCATGTTTCACCGGAATCCAGATTTTTCCCGAAGAGATTTTCGTTCAGATTGTTCGAGCGGGTAAAAGTCGATGTTATTCATCGGCTTGTAGGACGTTCGGGCAATCTGGGCGGAAAGATCCCGGGAAAAACTGGATAGCGTGACGGGTACAAAGTGTAACCTGGCCCAATTCAACGCAAGATAATGAAAAAATATATGGCACCTCGAAAAATCGTCATTCCGGCGGAAGCCGGAATCCATAACTTGCTGATTTATATGGACCCCGGCTTTCGCCGGGGTGACGAAAAACGAATTATTCGAGGTTCCCTATAGACAAACACCGGCATCCCGAGCGTTCTGGTGAAATATGCGGGTTAGAAGCCCCTGAACATGATGTTTTGGCCTCAGACATTGATCTTCAGCCGGCCATTTTCCGACATCGCCACAGCAATCGCCCGGGTCTGCGGAAAATTGGCCAGAATGATCATGCTGATAACGGTAATGGGCACACTCAGGAACATGCCGGTTACCCCCCACATCTGCCCCCAGACCGACAGCGCAAGGATCACCACCAGCGGACTGAGATTGAGCGAAGACCCCATCAGGCGCGGCTCGAGCACGTTTCCGATCAGCACTTGCAGCGTCCCAAGTGAAACCAGCAGGGTAAGGAAAGGCCCAAAAGTATCAAACTGCACCAGCGACAATGCTGTGGGCAACAGCACCGCGATCATGGATCCAATGGTTGGAATATAGTTGAGCATGAAGATCAGCAACGCCCAGAACGGCGCATAGTCCACACCCACCCACAGCAAAATGGCATAGCTGAGAATCCCGGTCAGGGCACTTACCATGGTTTTGATATAAACATACTGGCGGATCTGGATCTGGATTGCATCCAGCATCTGATTGACCTTTTTGCGCCTGTCGGCATCGGGAAACATGATGCGCAGTTTGATGCCGAAATAACGCTCCTCCAGCAACAGGAAAACCACATAAATGGCCACCAGCCCGGCATTGCCGGCCAGCCCCATGATGGCTGCGGCAAAGTCACTGACCATCTTGCCCATATCCAGATTGCTGGCCCAGTGGGCAATGGCTGGCGCCACTTCCACCCCGGTCAGTGCTGCCAGGCGTTCGAGTATCTTGCTTACATTGTCCTGGTACTCCGGGGCAGCAATTTTTACCTGCTCCACCGTGCCACCAATCATTTGCGCCATGCCACTGAGCAACAGGATGACCACAACCAGAGACAGAAAAACGCTTATATGCTGAAAAGGATGGATACCATAGATCGAGAAACCATGAATTTTCAGGGCAATGGCGTCGATGATGTACCAGATAATAAGTGCGATGGCGAAAGGCACCAGCAGCGACTTGCCAACAACCAGGAACGCAATCACTGCGGCAATGGTAACAACGGTTGCAGTCAGTCTTTGTGGCATGTTTCAGGTTCCCTTTGAGGCAACGATCATGGCCAGATCAGATAGTTCCGTGGGTTCGGATAAGACCTGACCGTCTTCCCGGTAATAATGTACCTGCAGATCCTGGAACAAGCGCAGCAACTCGTTCCTCTCCAGGCGCCAGTCATCTGTTGATGGCCCCCTGTCCAGGTACACTTCCCTGACAAAGGTCTGGTAAAACAGCATCCCCCCGGGACGCAGCGACCGGATCAACTGCGGTATAATCCGGCGCTCGAGAAAATACGATACCAGAATCAGGTCAAAGCTGTTTGGATCCGGAGGATATTTCACCACATCCCTGACCTGGGTCTTTATCTTCAGGCCATTTTCCCGCGCCTTTTTATCCAGGCGCTCAATGGCTACGGGGGAGAAATCCCAGGCATGGGTTTCAAGGCCTGTTTGCGCCATAAACATCGCGCTTGCACCACGCCCACAGGCAAGATCCAGAGCCTTTCCAGCACCAGGCAACAGCTGCCTGTTTCTACTCAATACCTGTGCAACCTCACCCTGGTCTGATGCTTCCTGGTGCCGCTGATTCCATTTTCCGACGTACTCTTCCCGGCTCAAGGGCTACCCAGCCCCCTGGCAAGATCCGCCTTGAGATCAGCAACATCCTCCAGACCGACAGAAACGCGGATCAACCCGTCGCCAATACCGGATTCAGATCGCTCTTCCGGCGTAAGACGGCCATGGGTAGTGCTGGCCGGATGGATAATCGTGCTCTTGGTGTCTCCGAGATTGGCGGTAATGGACAACAACCTGGTGGCGTCGATAACCTTCCATGCCGCAGCCTGGCCACCATCGACCTCAAAGGAAAGTACGCCACCTGGCAGTTTCATTTGTTTGCTTGCCAGCACTTTTTGCGGATGACTTTCCAGCCCTGGATAATGCACACGGGTCACCCCGGGATGCTGCTGCAGCCATGTGGCAAGCACTGCTGCGTTGGCGGAATGGGCCTTCATGCGCAAATCCAGGGTTTCCAGGCCGTTCAGAAACACCCAGGCATTGAAAGGACTCATGCTGGGGCCTGCGGTACGCAGCACGCCATATACATCTTCACCCACCTTGTCCCTGTCCCCAACAACCGCCCCCCCCATGCAGCGCCCCTGGCCATCCAGATACTTGGTGGCGGAATGGATCACAATATCAGCGCCAAAATCCAGCGGACGCTGTAGCACAGGGGTGCAGAAACAGTTGTCCACCACCAACAGACAGTCATGCTCATGAGCCAGATCAGCCAATGCCTGGATGTCACCCAGCTCCCCCAGGGGATTGGAAGGTGTTTCCAGGAACAGCATTCTGGTGTTGGGTCGCATGGCAGCTCGCCAGGCATCTACATCGGCCAATGGAACATAGCTGGTTTCAATCCCGAAGCGCCCCAGATACTTGTTGAACAGGATAACCGTACTGCCGAAGATACTGCGGGAACTGAGCAGATGATCGCCCTGCTGCAACAACCCCATGCAGGTGGACATGATGGCCGCCATGCCCGTGGCTGTGGCCACACAGACCTCACCACCTTCCATGGCTGCCAGGCGTTCTTCAAAATTCCTTACCGTAGGATTGGTAAAGCGCGAGTAGATATTACCCACCTCTTCACCGGAGAAACGGGCAGCGGCCTGAGCTGCATTTTTATACACATAACTGGAAGTGGTAAAAATGGGTGGGGAATGCTCACCCTCGGCCGTCCGATGGTGACCTGCCCGAACCGCCAGTGTTGCCATTTTACAGTCAGAATAGTCGTCCATTTCAGGCTCCATTGTGCAAATCTATTACATCTGTCCTGGTGTCCCGTTCGGCTTTGGCATGGTCGTTGCGGTCATGCTCCAGCACTTGCAGATAATCACTGGTTACATCCCCGGTCACATATTCACCATTGAAAACCGAAGCATCAAAGCGATCAACCTTGAACATGCCTTTTTTCTGCACCGCTTCGATCAAGTCTTGCAGGTCCTGATAGATAAGCTTGTCTGCCCCGATGATCTGGCAGATTTCTTCCGTGGTGCGATTGTGCGCGACCAGCTCCGAGGCAGCAGGCATGTCGATGCCATAGACGTTGGGGAATCGCACCGGGGGAGCTGCAGAAGCCAGATAAACCTTGTTGGCGCCTGCATCTCTGGCCATTTGCACAATTTGCTTGGAAGTGGTGCCACGCACGATGGAATCATCCACCAGCAATACATTCTTGCCCTTGAATTCCACATCAATGGGATTGAGTTTGCGGCGTACGGATTTCTTGCGGGCAGTCTGTCCCGGCATGATAAAGGTACGACCGATATAGCGGTTCTTGATGAATCCCTCCGTGTAGGGCAATTTGAGTTTGTTTGCCAGACTCAGAGCCGCCGTGCGGCTGGTATCCGGTATGGGAATGACCACATCGATATCATGATCCGGCCATTCATTCTTGATTTTTTTTGCCAGCTTGATGCCCATGCGCAGCCGCGCCTTGTGTACGAATATGTCATCGATGATGGAGTCAGGCCTGGCAAAATACACGAACTCGAAGATACAGGGCGAACGCACCGTCTGTTCCGCGCATTGTCTGGCATGGAACTCACCCGTGCGGGTAATAATGATCGCTTCACCGGGAGCCACATCCCGCACCAGTTTGAAACCCAGGGTATCCAGGGCGACACTCTCGGAAGCAACCATAAACTCCTTGCCATTGGGTGTATCACGTTCACCAAACACCACCGGGCGGATGCCATGGGGATCCCGAAAGGCAATCACACCATATCCGGGAATCATTGCCACAGCAGCATAACCCCCACGGCAACGCTTGTGCACGGTTTCCACTGCCCGAAAAATATCCTCTTCGTCAAGCGTCAGATGTGGCGGATAAGAGCTCAGCCCATGAGCAAAGATGTTCAGCAGAATCTCTGAATCGGATTCGGTATTGATGTGACGCAGATCCTCTCGAAAAAGATCCTGCTTGAGCTCGTCTGCATTGGTCAAATTGCCGTTATGGGCAAGGACAATGCCATAGGGCGAGTTTACATAGAATGGCTGCGCTTCCGCCGAAGAAGAACAACCGGCAGTGGGATAGCGCACATGCGCCACGCCCATATTTCCCCGCAGGCGGATCATGTGATCGGTTTTGAAAACGTCACTGGCGAGGCCATTATTCTTGCGCAAATGCAGCTTGCCGTTCTCACAGGTAACAATACCAGCGGCATCCTGACCACGATGCTGCAGCACCAGCAATGCACCGTACAGCGACTGATTGACAGGCTCTGTGCCTACGATACCTACAATTCCACACATGATCAGAGTTTCCCCAAGTGCATCATCAACAATGAGCTGTTCATACTAATTCCTGTCCTGCAAACTTCACAAGCGGTTACTGCCCTGGCTGCGGCGCCGGGGCGATGGTTTCCGACACTGGCAACTCCGGCATACCGGCAGTCAAAAACCGGAATTTGTCCGCTACTTCCGGCGGCAGCAAATCCTTCAGCCACAGCGCCAATTCCTGAAAATAGGGGATCAATACGGACTGCTGCCACCATGGATCCTGCGGCAATGGAGTCAATCCAGCCAACAGAACCAGAATCGCCATCAGCAGCACCCCTCTGGCAAGACCAAAAATCATGCCAATGAAGCGGTCGCTACCGCTCAATCCGGTGCTGTTGATGAGACGAATCACCAGGTAATTCAACAGACCACCCGCGACCAGGGAAAGCAGCATGAGAATGACGAATGCCACACCCAGCCTCACCGACGGCGTAATGATAAAGGGTTCCATGCGCAAGGAAAGGTCGCGAAAGAAAGTCCAGCTGATCCAGAATGCCAGCACCCATACCGCCAGCGAAAAAGCTTCCCGCACAAAACCGCGAACAAGACTGATCAGCGCCGACACCGCAACAATGCCCAGTATGATAAAATCCACCCAAATGAGCTGCGTATCAGCCATGCTCAGGGATACCGGACAACCTGGCCTTTGGTGCCAGCAATCCTGTTGATACGCGGCAGCAGTTTTTGCGCCCGCTTCTTGTCAAGTTCCGGACCTACCTGAACCCGAAAATACTTCTTTCCACCAACAGTAACAGCTGTAGGATTCATGGTATCCAGCCCCGCCTTGCGCAGCTTCTTTACCAGCTTTTCAGCACTGGCGCGGGAAGAAAAACTGGCCACCTGCACCACCCAGGCGGAAGGAGAAGATGAGGGTTTGGGGACAACAGGTTTTTTTTCGGCTTTTGTCTCGGGTTTCTTTTCGGCAACGGGGGGGGGCTTGGATACTGGTTTGACTTCGGGCTTTAACGCAATCACCGGAGCGACAGGTGCCGGAGAATTGATGGCGGCTGGTGGTTCCGGCATCTGATTGGCAGGTGGGGCTTCGGCAGCTGGAAGCACCTCCTCCGGAGGAATATCCCGCAACAGTGAAGGATCAAAGTTTCGAACCGGCTCGGCGGGTATGGAAGCCATTTCCCCCGGGTGCCTGACAACCGGCTTGTGGCTAAGCAACATGGGCAAAAAAATGATTGCCAGGGCAATCAGCACCGAGGCGCCAATAAGGCGGCGCTTTAACTGTTCATCCACAGTCTGGATCCAGATCCAAGAACGTAAAGGTCACATTATAACCTGTGCAGATTTCCGTGCGAGTATGTTTTTTCTGCCTTGAACACCAAAACCATGCGTTACCAGCCTTGGTTGATCACAGGACTTTTCAGCGCTGCGGCGACAGTATGAAAAGAGCCAAAAA
>JAJRUY010000339.1 GCA_024277555.1 Gammaproteobacteria bacterium
GATCCCGGTAGTGGAAAACCAGGCCAATGCCTTCAAGCAGCATGCCAACCGCCACCACCGCCGCCAGCAACTGCCCCTGTTCGGCGCTCAGGCTGCCAGACACTACCCCGATGAGCGCCAGCAAGATCGCTCCCAGAGCAATGCCGGTTCCCAGGAAAGTGGCTCCGGTATGCCAGTGATCCCAGTAGGGTCGCGCCGGAATGCGGTACCGCTTGTACATGTAGTAGCCACCATAGCCCAGACCAAGCAAACCCGCCACAGCCGCCACATTGGCCAGCACCCGAACCCAGCCGACCTCTAAGAAGCTGAACAGGGTATAAGCTGCCAGGCCAATAAAAAACAGCGTAACTCCAGCAATCTCACGGCTCACCGGCGACATGCGCAAGTTGTAAAAACCACGATAGAATCGGTGCGGCTTGCCCAGGTGCATATTGAGCTTGAACATGCCGAAGCCCATCAGCATTACCATCAGGATCAATACGGGAACGAAGGCCGCACTTTGCTGATAAGCCGCCAGGGATGCGATGCCAAACCAGCCGCCCAGCACCAGCAGGGCAAAGGCGCCCATCACCGCCTGGGCGCTGAGGGTAAAGGCGATATGGGCGTTCTCGTGGGAACCCAACAGCTTCTTCAGGCTCCATTTGCGCTCAAAGCCCTGCTTGGGATCCAGCACCGGCTTGTATATTCCCTCCTTGTCGTCCTTGTGATATTTCAGGGGCGCGCTGTCCACCCGACGCATGTCCTGCGGCAAGCTGCGCTTCTGCTGGAAACGGATATTGGGATGGGTGATGTCCGGGCGGGGAAAGCCGGGAATCCCGGTCTTTACCTGCTCCCGGCCTTTGGGAATGTTCTCGATCACACCAAACTCCAGCGCCTTGCCCAGACAGGCGGACACGCAAGCGGGCTTGAGACCCACTTCCAGGCGATCCACGCACATATTGCATTTGCTCACCTGGCCCTTTACGGGATCGAGCTGGGGCGCATTGTAAGGACAGACCCAGGTACAGTAGCCACAGCCGAAGCAGATATCCGGATCCTGTAGCACCACGCCATATTCGGCAAACTTGGTGTAGGCTCGGGTGGGGCAACCCTTGAGACACACCGGATCATCACAATGATTGCAGGCCATGGAGATATTGATACGCCGGTAGTCCGGGTAACTGCCCCCTTCGACGAAGCCCACGGAGCGAAACGCCAGATGCGCCGGATTGTCGTTCTTTTCGGAACAGGCAGCTTCACAAGCATGACAGGCGATGCAGTTGTCGGCCGTGAAGAAGAAGCCATGCTGCTTGTAGCGGTTGAGATTCCGGGATTCCTGGGGTTCGTCATTGATGACAAAATCCTCCTGGCGCCGGGGGTCGTTCTGGGGCACGGTTTCGACGGGCTTGCCATAACGGTTCACCAGCTGGGTTTCCGGATCGTTCAGCAGGGCATATTCGGGTTCGTTCTCTCTCTTGGGAAACATTCTTATTGTCCTCAGAATTTCCGCATTTCCATGCTCAAGCATGCGGCTTCTTTCTGATCTGTGATCTTTTCCACCCGCACCGCCGACTGCTTGTAAGCCGGTTGCCGGGAATGGGGGTCGAGCAATCCCAAAGTCAGGCGATTGGCGCAATCGTGAAAATGAAACGGCAGGAACACCATGTTCTTCGGCACCCGTCCCGTGGGTTGCGCCATGACGATGGCATCAGAACGCCGCGATACCAGGCGCACATACTCGCCCCGCTGTATACCCAGTTCAGCACACAGATCCGGATTGATCTCAATAAAGGGAATGGGGCTGTATTTATTGTTGTTGCCGATCTTTCCTGTCTTGGTGCGCCCGTGCCAGTGCTCGATGAGCCGTCCGGTATTGAGCCAGACTGGATATTGTCCATCCGGCACTTCGTTATTGTCGATGAACGGCAGAGGAATGAGCTTCGCTTTGCCATCCGCATAACGGAAAGCCGCTGTTTCAGTGTAAAGACGCTTGCCGCCCCGGGGCGGTGGTTCACCGCTATCCTTCTGCTCTTTTGTGTAGGGCCACTGAATGCCACGGCTGTTTTCGATGAGCTCATGATCCATGCCGGTAATATCCGCCAAACGGCCAGCAGACAGCTCACGCATTTCCAGAAAGATCTCCGGGGCACGCTCGGGAAAACTCACCTTGCCATCCTTGTTGAAGCGCTCGGCCATGCGGTTGAAAATCCACAGATCGGGCTTGGCCTGTCCCGGTGGCGCGGCGATGGGCTTGACCACGCTGATGCGCCGCTCGGTGTTGGTCATTACTCCTTCTTTCTCCGCCCAGGTGCCTGCGGGCAGATACACATGCGCATACTGGGCGCTCTCGGTGTCCACGTAACAATCCTGCACCACGCAGAATTCCAGTTTCTCCATGGCCTTGCGAATACGCGCCGTATTGGGCAGCGAAGACATGGGGTTGGTGGCAATCAGCCACAGGCCCTTGATCTGTCCGGATTCGATGGCGTGATAGATATCGGTCTGGAGCATGCCGCGTTTGCCGGGAAAGAACTCCACATCGACGTTCCAGAATTTTGCAACCTCTTGCCGGTGTTCAGGAACCTCCAGCATGCGATAGTTGGGCAACCCGGAACAGGAAGACCACTCCCGGGTGCCCATGGCATTGCACTGGCCGGTAATGGACAAGCTGGTGCCACCCGGCTTGCCGATATTGCCGGTAATCAGCGCCAGATTGTTGATCCCCACCACACCATCGGAACCATGGGTGGACTGGTTTATGCCCATGGTCCAGATCTGCATGGCTGCGCCCGCGCTGGCGAAACGCCGCGCCACATGGCGGATGCTGTCCTCGTCGATGCCGCAGATCTTCGCTGCCGTGGCGGGATCATATTTCTCCACCTCATCTTTCAATTCCTCGAAGCCATTGGTGTTGGCGTCGATGTAGGCCTGATCCTGCAACCCTTCCTTGAGGATGACGTGCATAAAAGCATTCTGCAACACCACATCGGTTCCGGGGGTGATGGGCAGGTGGATATCCGCATTCTGCGCCAGCATGGTCACCCGGGGATCCACCACAATGAGCGGAAAGCCCCTCTTCTCCTGAGCTTCCTTCATGCGCCAATAGATGATGGGGTGCTGCTCCGGCAGGTTAGAACCCCAGGCGATGAGCAGATCCGTATGCTCAAAATCTTCGTAACAACCCGGAGGACCGTCAGAGCCGAAGGAACGCTTGTAACCCGACACAGCAGAAGCCATGCACAAGGTGGTGTTGCCATCGTAGTTGTTGGTGCCAATCAACCCGCGGGTGAGTTTGCCCAGGGTGTAGAATTCCTCGGTAAGCATCTGCCCGGTGGAAATGATGGCAAAGGAATCCCGGCCATACTGATCCTGGATGCGGCGGATTTCATCATGCACCTTGTCCAGAGCCGTATCCCAGTCGGTTTCCTGCCAATCTTCATGCCAGTATTCGCGCATTTTTGGCACCACACCGCGGCCGGCGGAATCGAACAGCTCATGCTCGAAGATGCCTTTCAGGCACAGCTTGCCCCGATTCACATCTGCTTCGGCTACGCCCCGGGAGGAAACGGCTCTGCCCTCTGCATTCAGCCCCACTTCGATGGAACAGCCGGTAGAGCAGTAACCACATGCTGCGTATTTCCACTCCACCACAGACTTGTCGGCTATCTTGACCGGGTTCTTCTTGCTTCGTCCGAATAACATTTGTTCTCACCCTGGTGCGTCCCTGAACATGTTGTTCAGGCTTATTGCTATTTCACCCAACCTGCCTATAGGACATCTCAAAAAACCGATATTGCAGCGCAATCCGGAATACATAAGGGCATCTCGAAAAATCTTCATTCCGGCACACGGCTCCATGGATGGAGTCGTGCGCCGGTGTGACAAAGACTGAATTTTTCGAGATACCCATAACCGGCCTACAGCTGGATATACACCATACCGTTTTCAACTTTTGCGGCGTAGGTGCTGGTACAGCCCTCGTCCGGCGCCAGGGCCTTTCCGGATTCCAGATTGATCTTCAAATTGTGCAGGGGGCAGGTTACCGTATGCCCGGCCACGATTCCCTGGGACAGGGGACCCTGTTTGTGGGGGCAGGCATCGCGCACTGCAAATACCTGATCATCACTGGTGCGGAAAACGGCAATGCTGCCGTCTTCTACCTCCACCACTCTCGAACCAAGACGGGGGATGTCCTCCAGGGGGGCGATTTTTTTCCAGTCACTCATTTGTTTCTCCGGTCTCAGGCCGTAATTTTCAGGGGGGTAAACTCATGGGCTGCGGCACCTTGGGCACGCTCCTTCCAGGGATCGATCTGGGCGTATTTCTGCCCGATCCTGAAGCGTTCACACAAGGCCTTGCGCCCTTCCTCATCTTCCAGGATACGCTCCTTGATATAGGCCAGACCTACCCGCTCCACCCAGGGCGCAGTGCGTTCCAGATAGTGAGCTTCTTCCCGGTACATCTGGGTGAAGGCGCCGCAGTATTCCAGCACCTCTTGTTCCGTATCCACCTTGCACAGCAAATCGGTAACACGCACCTTGATGCCGCCATTGCCACCGATATGCAGCTCATAGCCGGAATCCACACACACCACGCCAAAGTCCTTGATAGTAGCCTCGGCACAGTTGCGCGGGCAGCCGGATACGGCTAGCTTGAACTTGTGCGGCATCCAGGAACCCCAGGTGAGCTGTTCCAGCTTCACACCCAGGCCGGTAGAATTCTGGGTGCCGAAGCGGCACCAGGTATCGCCGGCACAGGTCTTCACCGTGCGCATGGACTTGCCATAGGCGTGGCCGGAAACAAAACCGGCATCGGTAAGGTCTTTCCACATCGGCGGCAGGTCTTCCTTCTTCACCCCGAACAAGTCGATGCGCTGCCCGCCAGTAACCTTCATTTCCGGTACGCCGTATTTGTCACAGACATCAGCGATGGCACGCAAATCAGATGGCGTACACAAGCCACCAAACATGCGGGGCACTACCGAATAGGTGCCGTCTTTCTGGATGTTGCCGTGGGCCCGCTCATTGATATAACGAGACTGGGGGTCGTCCTGGTATTCTTCGGGCCAGCGCGCCAACAGGTAGTAGTTTAGAGCCGGACGGCAGGCGGCGCAGCCATCAGGGGTCTTCCACTCCAGATGCTCAAACACCACACGCATATCCTTGAGTTTGTGTTCTGCGATGGCGGTAATCACATCATCATGGGAGTGCTCGGTGCAGCCGCACACAGGTTTTTTGCTGGGTTTGGCCTCGTAGCCTTCGCCCACGGTGCTGGACAGAATCGCTTCCACCAGGCCGGTGCAGGAGCCACAGGAAGCCGAGGCCTTGGTATGGGCGCGCACATCGTCCAGGGTGAACAGGCCCTTGGTCTGAATGGCGTTAACGACATCACCCTTGGTGACGCCGTTGCAGCCACAGATCTCTGCATCATCAGAAAGCGCCGCCACCCGGGTCTCGTCACCATGACCGGCATCCCCCAGATCATGCTGTCCGAACAGGATGGTGTTGCGGAAAGCGGAAATGTCCGTACCTTCCCGCAGCAACTGGAAGTACCAGGTGCCATCCATGGTATCGCCAAACATTACCGCGCCCTTGATGCGGTTGTCCTTTAGCACCAGTTTCTTGTACAGATTCCGAGCCGGATCCTGGAGCACCAGGGTCTCGTCTCCTTCCTCCTGGTTGAATTCACCGGCGGAGAACAGGTCAATGCCAGTGACCTTGAGCTTGGTGGAAGTTACCGATCCCTCATAACGTGCGATACCCATCTTCGCCAGATGGTTAGCAGCCACCCTCGCCTGTTCGAACAGAGGCGCCACCAGGCCATAGCACTGACCACGATGCTGTACGCACTCACCCACGGCATAGATACGCGGATCATAGGTCTGCATGGTGTCATTTACCACCAGGCCGCGTTCACAATGCAGCCCCGCCTTCTGCGCCAGCTCCATGTTGGGGCGGATGCCCACCGCCATGACCACCAGGCCGGCTTCAATTTCACTGCCGTCGGCAAAGCGCAGGCCGGTCACATGATCTTCCCCCAGCACGCCTGCGGTCTGGGTTTCCATGAGAAACTTCAGCCCTTTGTCTTCCAGGGATTTGCGCAGCATTTCCGCAGCAGTCTTGTCCAGCTGGCGTTCCATGAGAATATCCATGAGATGTACCACGGTCACATCCATGCCATTGAGCAGCAGGCCATTGGCCGCCTCCAGGCCCAGCAGGCCGCCACCGATGACTACGGCTTTTTTGCCGGTTTTTGCGGCTGCCAGCATCGCATCCACGTCGGCAATGTCGCGAAAACCAATAACGCCGGGCAGATCGGAGCCGGGAACAGGAATAATGAAGGGGTTGGAGCCGGTGGCCAGCAGCAGGCGGTCATAGGAAACCTCCAGGCCAGATTCGGAAATCACCTTGCAGTTTACCCGGTCGATTTCCACCACCGGATCACCAGTGTGCAGGGTAATGCCGTGGCTTGCGTACCATTCCCGGTGGTTGAGAATGATATCGTCAATGGTCTTTTCACCCGCCAGCACCGGCGACAACATGATGCGGTTGTAGTTGGGATGCGGTTCTGCACCGAACACGGTGATGTCATAGGCTTCCGGTGCAAGCTTTAGCAGCTCTTCGAGAGTGCGCACACCCGCCATGCCGTTTCCTACCAGTACCAGACGTTCTTTCATAAACTTCCTCTGTTTCAGGATTTTCTGCATTTGTAATTCCCACCACAGAAGCAATAAACTTGCCAACAAAGGCAAGCGACTGTTTTAACGTAATTTTCCATAGAATTTATGCCGTACCCGGAAAAGCAGACCTCAGCTTCAACATGCTTCTGCACCAGTTTGGTGCCCACCCGAAAGCAACATGTGCAATTTTGCATCAAAATAGATTTGCACACTTCCCGTGCGGTTAATTTGTATATATGCATGCCCGCAATGAAAGTAAATATACCTTATGGGCACCTCGAAAAATCGTCATTCCGGCGGAAGCCGGAATCCATAACCTGCTGATTTATATGGACCCCGGCTTTCGCCGGGGTGACGAAAAATGAATTATTCGAGGTTCCCTTAATATATGTGTGTGTCTATTTTTTCTGGCACAACACTTGCAGCAACACCTCCAGATTTAATAAACGGTGTTTTTATCTCATGTCGGAAACCAAACTCAACCTGTTTTCATTCAGCGGCAAGACCAGAACCCTGCATCTTACCTGGTTTGCCTTCTTCATCAGCTTCATGGTGTGGTTCAGCCACGCACCATTGCTGGCGGCCATCCAGGAAACATTCAGCCTCAGCCAGCAGGAAGTGAAGGCATTGCTCATTGTCAACGTAGCCTTGACCATACCGGCGCGCATCATCATCGGCATGCTGGTGGACAAGTATGGTCCGAGATTGATTTTCTCCGGGTTGCTGTTTGTTTCAAGCATTATCTGTTTCTTCTTTGCCTTGGCGGATTCCTACGAAATGCTGCTGGCCACCCGCTTTGCCCTGGGCTTCGTGGGTGCAGGCTTTGTCATCGGCATCCGCATGATCGGCGAATGGTTCCCGGCCAAACAGGTGGGGCTGGCGGAAGGCATCTACGGCGGCTGGGGCAACTTCGGTTCTGCAGCCGCTGCCATGCTGCTGCCCACCCTGGCCTTGATGTACGGCGGCGAGAACGGCTGGCGCTACGCCATCGCCACCACTGGCGCCATCGCCATGGTGTATTCCTTCGTCTACTTCAAGCTGGCACGCAACACGCCCAAGGGTTCTACCTACTTCAAGCCGAAAAAAACCGGCGCCATGGAAGTAACCAGCAAGGGCGATTTCTTCTTCTATCTTCTGATGAACATTCCCATGTATGCGGCTCTGGCGGTGCTGGCCTGGAAACTGGGCCCAGCCAACCTGGAAATCATCGGCTCCGTGGCTGCAGACAGCATCTATGTGGGTCTGATCGCCCTCTATGCCTATCAGACCTCACAGGTATGGCGCATCAACAAACATATATTCAAGGAAGAAATGCCGGAAATTCACCGCTACAAGTTCAAGCAGGTAGCAATTCTGGATCTGGCCTATTTCGTGACCTTCGGCTCCGAGCTGGCGGTGGTCTCCATGCTGCCTCTGTTCTTCAAGGAAACTTTTGACCTGTCCCTGGTGCAAGCGGGCTTGCTGGCCTCCGGTTTCGCTTTCATGAACCTGGCTGCCCGTCCCTTCGGCGGCCTGTTCAGCGACAAGTTCGGCCGCAGGAGAATGCTTACCATCCTCATCAGCGGTCTTGCGGTGGGTTATCTAATATTGGGGCAGATTGATTCCGGCTGGCCCCTGGCTCTGGCAGTCATCGCCACCATGGCCTGCTCCTTCTTCGTGCAGGCCGGCGAAGGCGCTGTGTTCGCCATCGTCCCCCTGGTGAAACGACGCATGACCGGCCAGATAGCCGGCATGGCGGGCGCCTATGGCAGCGTGGGCGCGGTCACCTTCCTTACGATATTCTCTTTTGTTTCACCACAGGTATTCTTCATGGTGATTGCAGGCGCCGCACTGGTGGCATTGGTGGCGGTGCAGTTTCTGGATGAACCTCAGGGCCATACCGCTGAGGTCATGGAAGATGGTACGGTACAGATGATCAAGGTGGACTGAAGCACTCCGCAGGTCGGAGCAATCCGGCCTGCGGAAACAAGATTATGACCAACACCCTGGAAATCGACTATGCCGTCGTCTCGGAAAAAGGCGACAAGGAAGAAAATGCCGATGCTGCAGATGCCCTGGTGCCCGCGGGAAATGCTCTGCTGAACAAAGGCATGGCCGCCGCCATCTGTGACGGCATGAGCAGCTCGGAAGGGGGCATGATCGCCGCCCAGACCTGTGTGCGCAGCTTCATGGATGACTATCTCAGCACCCCTGATTCCTGGACGGTAAAACACTCGGCAACCAAGGTGCTGGGCGCACTCAACCGCTGGCTCTGGTCACAAGGACAGCTGCGTTATGATTCTGCCCGGGGCATGGTCACCACCTTCACCGGCATGGTCATCAAATCCACCACCGCCCATGTTTTTCATGTGGGAGACTCCCGTCTGTATCTGTTCCGCGACGGCGAGCTGGAACAACTCACCAACGACCATCGCGTATGGGTGTCCAAAGACCGGGATTTCCTCTCCCGGGCCATGGGCATTGATGCCCATATCGATATCGACTACCGCTCCCTGGCGGTGGAACCCGGCGACATTTTCCTGTTCACCACGGATGGCGTTACCGGTTATCTCACCGACAACCGCCTGCGCCAGCTGCTGCGCGAACATAACGGACAATTGCAGGCCAGCGCTGCCAGCATCATGGAAGAGGCTCTGCACAACGGCAGCCATGACAACGTCACCTGTCAGCTGCTGAAGATTGTCAGTCTGCCTCAGAAAACCGAAGACGATATCCTGCAAAAGATCACCGAGCTGCCTTTCCCGCCTTCGATGCATGCGGGGGTAAAAATAGACAACTATGAGATTTTGCGCGAACTGCATGCTTCCAGTCGTAGCGAAGTATTTCTGGCCAGGGATCTGGACAGCGGCCACAAGGTTATTTTGAAAACGCCTTCGGAAAACTTCCGCGATGACCCCGCTTTTCTGGAAGGTTTTCTGCACGAAGAATGGGTAGGCAAGCGCATCAGCAACCCCCATGTACTCAAGGTGCTGGAAGCGCCCCGACGGCGTTTCCTGTACAACATTGCCGAATATGTGGAAGGTCAGTCCTTGCGGCAATGGATCAATGATCATCCTCAGACCCACATCAACACCGCCCGGGAATACCTGACGCAAATCGCCGATGGTCTGCGCGCCTTTCATCGGCTGGAAATGATCCATCTGGATCTGAAGCCGGAAAACATCATTATCGACAAGGATGGCGCGCTGAAGATTATCGATTTTGGTTCCACACGCGTCGCCGGAGCCACCGAAATCCACTCCAGCTACGCCAACGACATCCCCCAGACCACCGTGGACTATGGTGCTCCGGAATGTCTCAAGGGGCAGTACAGTAACCGTTCCGACATCTATTCTCTGGGCGTTATCGCCTATGAGCTGCTTACCGGCGCCCTGCCCTATGGCGAACATGACAAGCCCGTGACCGCGAACAAGCTGCGTTATACCCCGGCTTCCCGGCACAACCCCAATATCCAGCACTGGGTGGACGCAACCCTGCAGAAGGCTCTGCACCCGGATCCATCGAAACGCTATGACACCCTTTCAGAGTTTCTCTACGACCTGTCCTATCCCAACCCCAAGTTCATGCAAAACAATAATCAGCCCCTGATAGAGCGCAACCCCCTTGTATTCTGGAAAGGATTGTCAGTGCTGCTGTTGCTTTCCAACCTATTGCTGCTGTACCTGTTGAGCCGTTGAAGGAAAAGAAAAACACGGATTTCCCGGCACAGACAAAACAGAATATCCAATGTATGATCTGCCAAAGCAGGAACCTGAATCCACGGGTTCAAAAACCACAAAAGCCATGTAATACACTCGAATGACACTTGCTTAAGGGCACCTCGAAAAATACAGATTTCGTCACTCCGGCAAAAGCCAGAGTACAGACAAATCAACAGGTTGTGGATACCGGCCTGCGCCGGTATGACAATTATTCGAGGCGCCCTTAAGCCAAAAACCATGGTCATTCCAATACACCCTTTATTTATACAGTCATTGAGGTAACACACCATGCCAATTGTCAATATGAAAGATATGCTCCAACATGCCTATGAACATAACTATGCAGTTGGCGCATTCGACCTGGTCAGTCTGGATTTCCTGCAGGGCATTCTGGATGCCGCAGAGCGGGCACAGGCGCCGGTTATCCTGAGCCTGGCCGAATCCCATTTTGAATTCTTCGATTTTGCATTGTTGATGCCAGCAGTGGAGGCGGCAGCAAAACGGGCTTCTGTACCTGTGGCCATTCATCTTGATCATGGCGCCAGCTTCGAATCGGCGGCAAAGGCGATCAATCTAGGCTGCAACGGCATCATGGTGGATGCTTCCGACAAGCCCCTGGAGGAAAACACCTCCATTACCAAGACATTGGTGGAAATGGCGCATGGATGTGGTATTCCCGTAGAAGGCGAGCTGGGATATGTGCCTGGCGTGGAAGGCGAAGACGCGGAACGCCACCCCGGCGAGATATGCTACACCACGGTAGCAGAGGCCCAAACCTATGTGGAAAATACCGGAGTGGATTTTCTCGCCGTTTCCATCGGCACCGTACATGGCCGCATGCAGGGAAAACCCGAGCTGGATTTTCAACGCCTGCAGCAGATCAACAAAGCACTTGGCATACCACTGGTGATCCACGGCGGCACCGGTCTTTCCGATGAGCAGTTTCAACAGCTGATCAGCAATGGCGTATCAAAAATAAACTATTACACGGCCCTGTCAGACGCGGCAGCAAGGCAGATCGAACAGAACGCCAGTGCCGCTGCAAACAGCGGCTATACCGGTCTGGTAAACAACCTGCGCGATGCAATCGGCGCTGAAACAGAACGCTGCATACGACTGTGGGGGGGTGCAGACCGCGCCAAAGAGGTTCTGGCACGATGCCGCCCATGGACACCAGTGGAGCATTTGATCATCTACAATGTCGAAGGGCTGGATACCGCAGGGGTAAAAAAAATGATCGCCGAGGGCCGCCGGCTGCTGTCCGCCATCCCCGGTGTGCGCGAAGTATTCACCGGAGAGGCCATGAAGGAAGACGACAAGTATCGCTATACCTGGCTGGTGCGCTTCTGCCATCCAGCGGTAATCGACAGCTATCGGGAGCATCCCGACCATGTAGCCTTTGCCGACAATCATTTCCGCCCGGTCGCTGGCGGGCGCATTAGCATCGACTATATTGCTATCGAAAACTGAGCTGACAGGGAATCCCATGCATGGGTACCGGGAGCAGCGTCCCGGTACCCGGCACAGGCTCAAATCATATCGGCGAACCCAGCTGCTTCATCACTGATCTCACCCCTTCGGCATAACCCGCATCGGCTCTTGCAAACTGCTCCAGCATACGCTGTTGAGCCGATTCACTCGCATGCACCAAGCCTTCTGCAATGGTAGTGACGAGCTGGCTTTTCTGCCCGTCATCCATCAGGCGGAACAACGCTCCGGCCTGGCTGTAGTGGTCTTCATCATCGGCAACCCCATGGCGCTTGATCCAGGCGTTTTCCAGCACCGGCATGGGAGGCTCCATCACCGATGGCTCAGGGGCAGCAGCGCCGGCATTGATCTGGTCATTCGGGTAGAAATTGACCCCGGATCCCTGGTTGTTGCTGCCGCCGTGGGCAGGGCACATACCAGCCATGACACCATCTCTCTGGTAATGATGCACGGGGCATCTGGCAGCATTTACCGGCAACTGATTGGCATTGGCTCCGACCCGGTAGCGATGCGCATCCTGATAGGCCAGAAGGCGCCCCTGAAGCATTTTGTCCGGTGAAACACCGATCCCCGGCACCAGGTTACTGGGGGCGAAACAGGCCTGTTCAGTTTCGGCAAAATAGTTCTCTACATTGCGGTTCAATTCCAGCTGTCCGACTTCGATCAGGGGAAAATCCGCATGAGGCCAAACTTTGGTGAGATCGAAAGGATTGATGTGATAATCCCTGGACTGCGCTTCGGTCATGATCTGCACCTTGGCAGTCCAGCTGGGAAACTCGCCCCGGTCAATGGCATCCACCAAATCCTGTTGCGCCCCAAAGGGTGATGCCTGGGCAGCTTGCTCATTGGTCAGGCATTTGATGCCCTGGTTGGTCTTGAAATGCCATTTGAACCAGAAGCGTTCCCCTTCCTTGTTCCAGAAGCTGAAGGTATGGGAGCCGAAGCCATGCATGTTTCGATAGGAAGCGGGAATACCGCGATCCGACATCAAAATGGTAATCTGATGCAGGGACTGGGGATGGTTGGCCCAGAATTCATACATGGCAGCCGGGTTCGGCAGATTGCTGCGCGGATCTTTTTTCTGCGAATGAATAAAGTCCGGAAACTTGATTGCATCACGCAAAAAGAATACCGGCGTATTGTTGCCCACCATGTCGTAGTTGCCTTCCCTAGTATAGAACTTGATGGAAAAGCCCCGGGGATCACGGGCATAATCACTGGAATCCTGTCCGCCACCAACGGTGGAAAAACGCAGGAACAGCGGCGTTTCCTCTCCTTCCTTTTGCAGAAAATCGGCGATGCTGTAGTCACTCAGCGAGCGGGTCACGGTGAACTTGCCATAGGCGCCCGTACCCCGGGCATGCACCACGCGCTCGGGAATGCGCTCGCGGTTGAAGTGAGCGAGCTTCTCAAAAGTATAATGATTATCGAAAGTCAGAGGGCCACGCTCTCCAACGCTGATACTGTTGTCATCATCGGCAACCGGGCTACCTGTTGCTGTGGTGAGGATATGTTTGGTCATGTTGCACGCTCCCGCAATGTCTGGATCAATTTGCAGCAAGCTGTTTGCCTGCCCTTGAGAACAAGTCTAGACACTATGGAGGAATAACGGAAATCAATTATTCCTACTTAGGCCATAGCAAATAACTAATTCAGAAAAAAGCAAAGGCGGCCACAGTCCGGGAAAAATCTGGATTCCGGTAAAATTTGCGGGTTGCTATTGCGCAGGAGTGGCAACATACATCTTTTCCCTGTTAAGCCTGTATGACCAGGGCAGCCCCGAATTTTTCCAGCCATTTTTCAAACGCCAGTTCTTTTTTTCGCCTTTCTTGAGCGTGCCGCCTTCAAAACCATCAGTTACAACATACACCTGTTTGTAGCCCTTGCCCCACAATTTTTTGGCGCTAGGCGCGCCACGGGTGCCACCAGAGCGACACATCAATAGAATGGGCGCATCTTTATTCAGCCCGCGTTTCTTCAGCGCGGTCGCGATCTCTTGCTCAAAGTTCTGGTTGAGTTCCATGGCGTATACGGGTTTTTTCTTGTTCCACTTGCTTCTGTTCGCCAGTTTGAAGGGAATATTGACATCCACTACGTCGGTGAATCCGGTAAACATGATCTCAATCGGGTCGCGCACGTCCACGAACAGCACTTTGTCGCCCAGCTCCTGCTTCATCTGATAAGCTTCCTGGGAATCCACATACAACCCCCACGGGGTCTGCTTTTTTGGATCCTTTGGCACAGGGGAAGCATGCGATGTCCCGGCTGCAAGAAACACCGCGACCAGAATCGCGGCCAGTATTCTTTTGTTCATTGGTTTTGCTCCATACGCAAGAAATGATGGAGCAAGACTATTCCCATACCCTTCCATCCGGCATTGACAATTGACAATAAGAGCATATACGCCATGGTTATTATGCCAGGAAGAACCCCGCATATTGCGGGATACGCAATGCATATCCGGCAACTTACCAGTACCCTTGCACGCACAATAAGCAGTGAGAAAAAACCATGAACGAAATGTATCTGACCCTTGTCCCGGTTTGCAGGGCGCTGTCTGAATCCCTATGACTCACAGGAGTCATGTATTTTCAAGCTGGCACAGGCGGCCCGAATCCTGCCTGGGATCAGCCTCCCGGAAATTCCTTTTTTTGGCATGGTTTTGGGAGTGTGCTATATATAGCTGCCCGGCTTTGCGAATAAGGGTTCAACGCCATGTCACACAAGCACCCGATCATTGCGGTCACCGGCTCCTCTGGAGCGGGCACCACTACCTTCCGGCGAATTTTCGATGCCATTTTTCAGCGTGAGGGCATCACCGCCTTTCGTATCGACGGCAACGGTTTCCGGCGATACGACCGCAAGGCCATGCGTCATTTTGTCGCCCAATCTATTGAACAGGGCAGCTGCCTGAGCCATTTTTCCCCGGAAGCCAATTTTCTCGACCGCCTGGAAGGGCTGTTTCGTGAGTATTCCCGCTCCGGCACCGGCCTGTGCCGCCGCTATGCAGAGAATGAAGAACTGGCCGAGGCCTATGATGTGCCTGTGGGCGCTTTTACTCCCTGGCAGGAGGTGCCCACGGGTACGGATCTGTTATTCTATGACGGCATGCATGGCGGCTGCGCGGAGAATTCCTGGAGCCAGCGGCAGATGTCCGCATCCCATAACCCGGTGATCATCAAGCGGCGCAAGAAGATGAAAAGCCGCAAGATACGCGGCATCGATATTGCCCAGTGGGTGGATCTGCTCATCGGCGTGGTACCGGTGGTAAACCTGGAGTGGATACAGAAAATCCACCGCGACACCCACCAGAAACATCACTCTCCAGAGTCCATCACCCACACCATCATGCGCCGTATGGCGGACTACATTACCTACATCACACCGCAGTTTTCCCTCACCGACATCAACTTCCAGCGCGTACCCCTGACTGACACCTCCAACCCGTTCGAGCTGCGGGAGATCCCTACGCTGGATGAAAGCATCGTGGTGATACGCTTCCGCGAGCCCAAACGCTTCTATTTTCCGGACTTGCTGAAGCAGATTGACGGCGCCTGGATGTCCAGGCGCAATACCATGGTGATTCCCGGCGGCCAGCTGGATCTGGCCATCAAGATCATCTGCACACCACTGGTACATGAGCTGTTACAGCGCTACCGGGATGCCCGGCAAGGAAAATAGCCCTAACCCAGACATTTCACCAGGACACTGAAATAACGACATAAGATGCTGTTTTTATTAACCATTACATCTATATTAGCAAAACGCAATATGCTACCGGGTGTTTGTTAAGTCCGCCCTTGCACCGATCTTGTTGCCCAGAGACGATATTTCTTCACTCATCAATAGCTTGGGCTATTGATTCGATCAGAAATTCGCCTCTGAACAACAATCTCGGCACAATCATCGGACTTCC
>JAJRUY010000340.1 GCA_024277555.1 Gammaproteobacteria bacterium
AGATACGGTTTCTGGTGTGGCGATTTTACTGGTAGACTTTTTCATGACCTGTCCTCTCAATTATGGCTCTGTGATGGATGTACCCATCTCATCATAATCCACGTCTTTGAGATGGGCAGGTCAAAACATCATGTCTAGCCAGGCAGGGATTTTTTACTTGCGCTACAGCGTCCGTTACAGCACCATGCCCCAGGAGATGCCGATGGAGTTCTGGTACATCTTGATATCGGCTTCGCCGCCACCAAAATCCGGCGGTATGGAAGCAGAACCCTTCACCTCGTTCTCAAAGGCATGCATATAGGTAAATGTGAGCTCCTGGCCGTTGCCCAGGCTCCAGGTGGCGCCCAGGGTCAGGTGATCCTCGACCACTCCGGGCGCCAGCGTGTTAAAAAATGTTTCGTTGTTCGGGATCGGGTTGTCACCATGATTCCAGCCGCCGCGCAGGGTCCAGTCCGAGTTCAGCTCATAGGAAACGCCCAGCTTGTACACCGTCTGATTCTCCCAGCCGAAACCGGGGCCATTACTCGAGCCCAGAGGGTTGCCCAGGAACAACCTGGACATGGAGTTGCCAATGGCTTCAACGCTGCTGTAGTTGACTCGCATGATGTCGAATGCGAGCAGCAGCTTCGGGGTGGCCTGAATGGCAATGCCTGCACCAAAGTTCTCGGGAATATCGAAATCACCCTGTTCAGCGAACAGCCCCTTATAGTCGTCGAACTCTGACATGTAGGTGCGGCTCTGATAGGTAGCGCCCAGCGTCACCATATCGCTGATCTGGCCAATCCAGCCAAAACGGATGCCCGCGCCATATGAAGTGTCATAGCCATTGTTGGTCACGCTGCCAGGCGCCTCAGACATCTGCTGCGGGGTTCCTGCAGGCGCATCAAAGTTATGCAATCCCTTGGCCTCGAACAACTGGGCGGCCAGATTGAGGCCAATACCGATGGAGTGGCTATCATTGATCTTCCAGGAGAAGGTGGGAACCACGAACAACTGCATCAGGTCGATGCCGGTGACATTTCCGCTCTGGTTGAAGAAGGGAATGCCGTCAGCATAATCTGTATTCATGCCGCCAGTGCCAAATACCGATACCCCCAGCGCCATGCTTTCGTTAATCATGCGGTTGTAACCGAGCTCCGGAATAAAGAAGTTCTTCGTGTCACTGCCATCATAGCGGGAGGGCAGGCCAAACCCATCGATCATGGTGTTGCCGACGAATTCGGTGCTGCGGATCGGGCGAAACCACTCCAGGCCAACGTCGAGGCGGTTGCCCAGACCCACCATTCCTGCGGGGTTCATGCCGCCGCCAACGGTGTCCTGAACCAGGGCGATGCCAACACCGCCCATACCCTTGGATTTCTGGCCGATACCGTGAGGGGCGTAACCGTTAGTGGCCCAGACGCTGGATGCAAATAAGGATGTGGCAGCGATTGCTGCCAGGCTCTTTTTTAACTTCATCGAATCCTCCTCCCGTCATGAATCGCTGGAGCGACCTGGCGGATATAATAGTAATACTTACCAGTAAATCATCCGGTTTTATTGGTATTCTCAATCAGATGCTGATTTATCCGTGTGTCGCTGTCAAGGATAGGGTTCACGGAACAGGATTCTGTACGCACCTCACCACTACCGGTCAAGCACCTGCGGCAACCACAGGATCAGATCCCGTACGATGTTCGCCACCGCAGTGTTGATAGCGGCCACGGTTCCTTTTGCATCCGTCGTCCGGGTTGCTACCCGCGATTCAAGCTCCTTTGATGCCAGCAACCTGCCCTGCTCATGCACAAGATAGAAGCGCATTCTGACCACTGCAACGGAATCGCCATCTGGCTGCAGATGCTGGGAAAAATCAAACAGCGTGGTTTCCAGCAATGCATCAGCCTCAGCCATGGATGAGGAAGGAAGCACCGCCTGGAACAAGCCGCTCCGTTCCAGCCCGTCCTGGAGCACCAGTTGCAACATGTTTACCGGAGTATCTTCCCAACGGCTGTATGCATAGCGATTTCGGGAAAAATCGTTTTCCGCGTAATACAGATCTGTGGTGGAAAATATCTGCGAGGCAACAACAGGAGACAGCTTTATACTCATCGGCAACGGCTTCCTGGCGGGAGCCGGAATTTGCAGCACAGGCGAAAGCGTATATTCTGATATCGGCGGCATAATCTCCCGCGCACAGGCCGAGACCAGCAATGCCATCCCCAGTACAAGTACGCATCTGGTCATCTTCATGGCGATTCTCCCGGGCCGGGTTTGGGTCTGGTGCGTTTGAACAGCAGGTCGCCGGGACTTTCTTCCAGGCGCTTCAGGGACAGGCGCAAATCCCTGGCAAGGAGATCCAGGTTACCCAACAGCTGTCTTATCCGGACAAAGCTGGTGTGCAGGTCTTCCTGCAAATCCCGACCCAAGGCCGTATAGGTCAGCCGCAAATCGTCAGACATCTTTTCCACGCTGCCTGCAGAGGATTCTATCCCGGCAAAGGCGACACTGATCTTGCGTCCTGTGGCGATCCCCTCATCGATGAATGCTCCAATATGCTCTGTCTGTTGCCGCAACTGGATGACCAGCAGTTTGCTTTCACTCAGCAATTCAGAAAAATCCTGCAAATTGGCATCACTGAGCAACAAATTAATTCTGTCCAGCACCCGCACGGATTTGTCCGCAAGTTCACTCAGCCCTTCATCCAGACGCGCAAAGGTTGATGGCATTGACTCGATAACCGGGATCTCCCCTTCCTCCACCTCGAGAACGGGCGCGTCTTTGGTACTGCCTTGCAGTTCGATATAGCCCAGACCGGTTACACCATAGTACCTGATGCTCGCCCTTGTATCGGTTTTTACCGGCGTCCCCTGCTTGATGCGCAAGGTGAGCATCACCTGCTCTGCATTTTCCGGGTTCAGCTCCATGCGCGTCACTGTTCCCACTTCCACACCCCGGTATTTGACAGAGGCATCGGTAGTCAGGCCGGCAACAGATTC
>JAJRUY010000341.1 GCA_024277555.1 Gammaproteobacteria bacterium
CGCTTCAAGTTTCCCATCCGTACCACTCCGGAAGGTTCTATTGATCCGTATGGCAACAAGCCGGAAGCTGATATTGCCAGGATTGGTGATTCCACCTTCTTCAACCACAATGAGCAAAACGGCTTCCGTGCTGGTGACCCCAGCGAGCTGATCTGCAAGTAATCCATGGTTCTGATCATTAGAATTTAATCTTTAGATAAAGATAGAGGTAAATAAAATGGCTGAATTCGGTAATCCCGATGTAGTCGAAGAAGAGGTGGATATCCTCATCATCGGCGGTGGCATGGCTGCTTGCGGTGCCGCTTATGAAATTGGCCCCTGGATTGAGGCTGCCAGGAAGGAAGGCGTCGATATCTCCGTGAAACTGGTGGACAAAGCCGCCATGGATCGTTCCGGCGCTGTCGCCCAGGGGCTGTCTGCAATCAACACTTACATTGGTCCCGAGCAGGATCCAGCGGATTATGCCCGCATGGTATCCAATGACCTGATGGGAATCACCCGTGACGACCTGACCTATGACCTGGGCCGTTCTGTAGATGAATCCGTTCATCTGTTCGAGGAGTGGGGTCTGCCCATCTGGAAGCTGGACGAAAACGGTGAGCGTTTCGATGGCGCCAAAGGCATGACTTCCCTGAAGGACGGCGGTACTCCCGTGCGTTCCGGCAAGTGGCAGATCATGATCAACGGTGAATCCTACAAGTGGATCGTGGCGGAAGCGGCGAAGAAGGCGCTGGGCGTGGACAACATCCAGGAGCGTATCTTCATCGTCAAGCTGGTCAACGACAAGAAAGACAAGAACCGCATCGCCGGTGCTGTCGGCTTCTCCACCCGTGAAGACAAGGTTGTGGTCTACAAGTTCAAGGCCTGCCTGCTGGTGGCCGGTGGCTGCGTAAACATCTTCCGTCCCCGTTCTGTGGGTGAAGGTCAGGGCCGCGCCTGGTATCCCGTATGGAATGCCGGTTCCACCTACTCCATGGCCGCCGAGGCTGGCGCCGAGCTGACCCTGATGGAAAACCGCTTCGTACCTACCCGCTTCAAGGACGGCTATGGCCCTGTAGGCGCCTGGTTCCTGCTGTTCAAATCCCAGGCTACCAACGGCGTGGGCGAAGTGTACATGGTACGCAACAAGGAAATGCTGGACGATTATCCTCCCTATGGCCATGCTGCCGTGCCTGCATCCTGCCTGCGTAATCACCTGATGCTCAAGGAGATGAAGGAAGGCCGCGGCCCGATCTGGATGGATACTGTTACCGCTCTTGCCAACCTGCGCGAGACCCTGTCTCCCCGCGAAGTAAAGCATCTGGAAGCAGAAGCATGGGAAGACTTCCTCGACATGTGTATCGGCCAGTGCGGTATCTGGGCGGGCGAGAACATCGAACCGGAGAAGAAGAACTCCGAGCTGATGCCCACCGAGCCATACTTGCTGGGTTCACATTCCGGTTGCTGTGGCATCTGGGTGTCCGGCCCTGAAGATGTCGGCGCGCCAACCGAAGAAGAGCTGGGCGATGGCATTCCCGAGCATCTGCCTTCCGGCTGGAACTGGGGTTATCGCAGCATGACCACCGTGCAGGGTCTGTTCACTGCTGGTGACGGCGTCGGCGCTTCCGGTCACAAGTTCTCTTCCGGCTCTCATGCCGAAGGCCGCATGTGCGCCAAGTCCATGGTCAAGTTCGTCATGGACAACAAGGACTGGGTTCCCGAGCTGGACACCTCTGTTGATGAGCTGGTGGAAGAAATCTATCGTCCTGTGCGTAACTATCTCGAGCACAAGGACTACACCACCGCCATCGACGTCAACCCCAACTACATCACTCCCCGCATGCTGCAGTTCCGTCTGCAGAAGATCATGGACGAGTATGTAGCCGGTGTCGCCACCTACTACACCACCAACGAGCACATGCTCGACCTGGCGGAGCAGAAGCTGGAAATGCTCAAGGAAGATTCCCTGAAAATGCGTGCCAAGGATCTCCACGAGCTCCTGCGTGCGTGGGAAAACTACCATCGCATCCTGACAGCGGAAGCGCATATGAAACACATCCAGTTCCGTGAAGAGAGCCGTTATCCCGGTTTCTACTATCGCATGGACAAGAACTTCGTCGATGAAGAAAACTGGAAGTGCTTCGTAAATTCCGTGTACGACAAGGAAACCAAAAAGTGGACCTGCTTCAAGCGCGCCCACAAGGATCTGGTGGACAAGTCCAAGCTGTTCAAGTAAGCCTTACTTGACGGTATGAAGACAAAAATCCGGGCGCCGCGAGGCGTCCGGATTTTATTTTCTCCGCAGAAGCTTTCTGGCCCGCAATTGAATAGCGAACGAGTAATGCCGTACCATTCAACGGTATTCATTTGCTGGTTTTACGAACAACAGGTGCATCGATTGCGCTGAGGTTATCCCGATATGAGTGACGAAAAATTCGATATACCTTTTAAAAGTCCGACCCTGCCGTCGGTTCTGAGCCTCGAAAGCAGGCTGAAGTTCAGTTGCCACAAAGGCATTTCCTGCTTCAATGCCTGTTGCAGGAAATCGGATATCACCCTGGTTCCCTACGATGTGCTGCGCCTGAAAAAACACCTTGGCA
>JAJRUY010000342.1 GCA_024277555.1 Gammaproteobacteria bacterium
GATCGCTTCATCTCGGAACTGGTTGCCTTGGTGCCCGTACCCTGAAATGGCCGCAGTTCCCAAATCCACTGTCTCTGCCATAGCGGTTGATCTGGCCGAGTTGGTTGCCTTGAGCAACAATGCACGCCAATTGCAGTTGCGACCTCGCGCCATCCATGCCCGCCAGGGCGGTCAGTACATATCGCGTATGCGCGGCAGGGGGATGGAATTTGATGAATCCCGCCCCTATCAACCTGGAGACGATGTGCGCAATATCGACTGGCGCGTGACCGCCCGTACCGGCAAAACGCATAGCAAGGTGTTCCGTGAAGAGCGGGAGCGCCCGGTGCTGATCAGTGTAGATGCCCGCCAACCCATGTTTTTTGCCACCAGGGGCCGCTTCAAGTGGGTGCAGGCAGCGCGTCTGGCTGGACTGCTGGCCTGGACAACCCACCAGGCGGGCGATCGTATTGGTGGGGAAATTCATACAGAGGATAATTTTGCCGAGTTTCGCCCCAGACGTGGCAAACAGGCTGTGCTGCGATTTATCAAATCCCTGGTGGATGCGGATATGTCTGCCGAGGTGGAATCTGCTCCGCAATCAATGGAAAAAGCATTCCGCCGCATGCGTCGTACCGCGCATCCTGGCAGCCTGGTGATCTTTATCAGTGACTTCCGGGGCTTCGATGAAACTTCAGAGCGTCAGTTGGCGCGTATCGCACGCCACAATGATGTGCTGTTGCTGCATGTCTATGACTGGCTGGAAGCCAGCTTGCCGCAGCGGGGGCATTATCGCCTTGGTGATGGAAGCAGAATTCTTGAGCTGGATACGGGAAAGGCAACGTTGCGGAACAGCTATCATCAGCACTACCTGCAGAGAATTGCCCGATTGCAAAAACTCTGCCACCAACAGCATATGACCTGGCTGCAATGCGCAACTGATGATGATCCCGCGGCTGTCCTGCGCAGTATTTTCGGGAAAGGGAATGGCTCATGAATGATCCCTTGTCCCAGCTGCATGATATTCATCTGCCTCCGGCAGTAAGCTGGTGGCCGCCAGCCCCTGGCTGGTGGTTATTGCTGTTGCTCATCATTGCTGCTGGTGTTGCGCTGGGTTGGTATCTGCGCCAGCGCAGCAGGCGGCTGGAACTGTATCGCAGTGCCATGCAGGAGCTGGACAGGATTCGTCGGCAATTTGCTGTGCAACCGGATTTTTCACAGCTTGCAGCAGAATTGTCCCGCCTGCTGCGCAGAGTTGCCATAACCCTTGTGCCAAAAAAAGATGTTGCCGGATTGACAGGAGAAGCCTGGCTTTCCTGGCTGGATTCCCGTGCGAAAGTCGGGCAGTTCACACAGGAGCCAGGGCGCTATCTTGTGGAAGCGCCGTATCGGCCCTCCGGGAGCATAGAAGATGCAGAAGCATTGCTGTCTCTGGTGGAAACCTGGCTGGAGAAGGTGGCCAGGGAGTCGCGCCATGTTTGATTTCGCCTGGCCCTGGATGTTTGCCGTGCTGCCGCTTCCTTGGCTGATATGGCGCTTTTTGCCGGCGGCAAGCCAACAGCAGGCGGCGCTGCGGGTGCCTTTTTTGCGGGATTTTGAAGCCCTGCAGGGGCAGAGCATTCGTGCGGTTGGAAGGTCAGGCCTTTTCCTGCTTGTTGCGGTGCTCGCCTGGGTGCTGTTGGTCACTGCAGCTGCACGCCCCCAGTGGCAGGGAGAAGCCCTGCCGCTGCCCATGCAGGGACGGGACCTGATGCTGGCGGTGGATTTGTCCGGCAGCATGGCGGAAGAAGATTTCGTCATCGGCAGGCAACGGGTAGACCGCCTCCTGGCAACCAAGATAGTGGCCGGAAATTTTATTGAAAAGCGCCAGGGAGACCGGCTGGGGTTGATATTGTTTGGTCAGCAGGCCTATTTGCAGGCGCCCCTCACCTATGATCTGAAAACAGTAAAGACCCTGTTGGAAGAAGCCTTTATCAATATGGCAGGGCAAAAAACCGCCATTGGAGATGCCATTGGCCTGGCGATCAAACGCCTGCGGGACAAGAAAGGTGAGAAAGTGCTGATTCTGATCAGTGATGGTGAAAATACTGCCGGAGAAATGCCCCCCCTGAAGGCGGCGGAACTGGCGGCACAGGAAAAGCTCAAGATATATACCATTGGCATAGGCGCTGACCTGGAAGCAGATTTTTTTGGCATGGTGCGTGGCCGCAGCGCCCTGGATGAAAAGACTCTGACCCGCATCGCCGAGATTACTGGCGGTCGCTATTTCCGCGCCAGAGACACCGCCCAGTTAATGGCAATTTACGACGCCATTGATGCGATGGAGCCGGTGGAGAATGAAAAGCGCTTTTTTCGGCCTGTGGAGGAGCTGTTTCACTGGCCCCTGGCGGCGGCGCTGATGCTGTCTTTGGGTTTGTTGTTCCGGAGGCAGGGATGAACTGGCAGGATTTCCATTTTATCCGCCCTTGGTGGCTGCTCATGCTGGTGCCTGTGATAGCAGGGCTGGTGCGCCTGTGGCGGCGCAGAGGTAGCGAATCTGCCTGGCGCAAAATTGTTTCCCCGGAGCTGTTGCCACACCTGCTTCTGGAACAAGAATCTAAAAGTTCCCGTTGGCCGTTGATGGCGGTGCTTGCGGGTTTTCTGCTGGCAATATTGGCCCTTGCCGGCCCCGCCTGGGAGCGCCTGCCCCAGCCTGTGTTCAGCAGCCAGTCGCCACTGGTTATTGCTCTGGATCTGTCTCGTTCTATGGATGCGCGGGATCTCAAGCCTTCGCGCCTGCAATTGGCCCGCTTCAAGGTAGAGGATATCCTGCATCTGCGCAAGGAAGGGCAGACGGCATTGATCGCCTTCGCAGGAGCGCCTTTCACTGTATCCCCGCTCACTGATGATGCGAAAACCATAACTGCGCAACTATCTGCATTGACTACCGATATCATGCCGGTACAGGGCAGCAACACGGCTGCAGCCATTAAACAGGCGGTGGAGCTGTTGCAACAGGCGCAGGAGAAAAGCGGGCATATCCTGCTACTGACTGATGGGGTCAACCTGGCTCCCAGTATCGAGGCGGCAAAAAAAGCTGGCGAACTTGGATACAGGGTTTCGCTGCTGGGCGTGGGAACAGAACAGGGTGCGCCGATTCCCGCTGTCCGGGGTGTGCTCAAGGATACCCAGGGAAATATTGTGGTGGCGAAAATGGATGTGGCTGCGCTACGGCAGGTTGCGGAAGCCGGGGAAGGGCATTTTGTTCCCATCAACCTGGATGATAGTGATATTCGCGCCTTGGGTATATTGGATGGTCAGCAGCTTGTACAGGCGGAAAAATCTGACCGGGAAACTGTTCAATGGCGGGATGTTGGCCCCTGGCTGCTGTTGCTGGCATTGCCTCTTGCAGCATTGGCGTTTCGCCGGGGCGTGTTGGTGCTGGCTTTTGTGATGCTGGCGCCGGTGCCGGAACAAGCACAGGCGGGCTGGTGGCAGGATCTGTGGGTGCGCCCGGACCAGCAGGCTCAACAGCTGTTGCAGCAAAACCAGGCGGATCTGGCTGCACGGAAATTCAGGGATCCGGATTGGAAGGCCAGCGCCCTGTATCGCAGTGGTGAGTATGAGGCTGCACGCAAAATCTGGTCGGAAGGTGATAATGCAGATGCCTGGTACAACCAGGGAAATGCCTTGGCGCGTGAAGGAAAACTGGAACAGGCCATTGCCGCCTATGAAGCTGCCCTGGAGCAAAACCCGGCCATGGAAGATGCCCGCGCCAATCGTGAATTGCTGAAGAAGCTGCTGGAGAACCAGCAAAACCAGCAAAACCAGCAAAACCAGCAAAACCAGCAAAACCAGCAAAACCAGCAAAACCAGCAAAACCAGCAAAACCAGCAAAACCAGCAAAACCAGCAAAACCAGCAAAACCAGC
>JAJRUY010000343.1 GCA_024277555.1 Gammaproteobacteria bacterium
GCAACAAGATCGGTGCAAGGGCGGACTTAACAAATGCCCGGTAACATATTGCGCTTTGCTAATATAGATGTAATGGTTAATAAAAACAGCATCTTATATTGTTATTTCAGTGCCCTGGTGAAATATCCGGGCTAGTTCGAACGCAGTACATGAATCGGTGGCGTAGCAAGCAGACTGCGCATCACCAGAAACCCGATCATCACCAGTCCCAACAGACCGCCGACCATCCCGATCAGCCACAGCTGGATATTCAGCCCCGCTTCCAGCCCGAACAGGCGACTAGCTATCAGCTGCTCCGCTACAGCCGCCAGGGTTGCTCCCAGAAACCCGGAAAATATCCCAAGCAAGCCAAACTCCGTGAGCATGGCTGTTGTCACCAGACTGCGGCTGGCCCCCAGGGTGCGCAAGATGGCGATCTCGGCAGCGCGCTCCTCGCGGCTGATTTGCACTGCACTCAAGGTGACCAGCGCCGCAGCCAGCAGCGTAAAAAGGAATACCGATTCCACCGCCAGCGCACCCTTGTCCATGATGCCCCGCACCCGCTGCAGCATGGAACGAATATCCAGCAGCGAGACCGAAGGATAGTCTTGCGCCAGCTTGCGCACCACCAAAGCGGTATTGCCATCATCAAGGTACAGACTGCTGATATAGACCACGGGCAGATCTGTCATCAGCCCGGCATTCCCCTGGACGAAGAAATTCACATTGAATGAGTCCCAGGCCACGCTACGCAGGTTGCTCACCTCGGCACTGAGGGTCTGGCCAGCCACATCAAAGGTCAGTCTGCTGCCCACGCGAACGCCCAGGGTTTCCGCCAGCCCGGCTTCGACACTGAACCCACCGAGCGGCTTCAGGAAATGCGCCCAGTCTGCACCGGAAACAACCTTGTTGTCTGACTGCAATCGATCCGAAAAACCCAGGCTGAATTCACGCAGCAGCAGATGCCTGGCACGCTCATCTTTGTATTGGTTCGCATCCACTGCCTGTCCGTCCAGTTGAATCAGACGCCCTCTCGCTGTGGCATACATGCCGGAGTGTTTGATGCCCTGCTCATCGAACCAGCGCTGCAGCGATAGCTGTTCTCCCGGCTGTATATTGATCAGAAAATGATTGGGCGCCTGATCAGGCAGGCTGTCCTGCCAGGTTTCCAGAAGATCGATCCGCACCAAAGCCAGCAGTAACAGCATGGTGATCCCCATGGTAAAACCCAGCAATTGCCAGAGAGTCAGGCCGGGATTTCTGGTCAATGCTGCGATACCGACTCCAACCCCACCCGCCTTGCCACGAAACGGTTTCAGGAGGAAGATCATTATCCAGCCGAATACGGCCACCAGCAGGATAACGACCGCTATCAGCGATAACAGGGCGGTCGCCAGCTGCCAGTCCTGCACCTGCCAGATCACCAGTGCAGCGAAGACCAAGGAGGCAATGCCCCAGGACAACCACCCGGAAACCTTCAACGGTTCAAGGTCGCGCCGTAGTACCCGCAAAGGCGCGATATGGCGAATGCGCCACAATGCAGGCAGGGAGAAACCGCACAACAGAATCAAGGCATAGGCAAAACCCAGCCCCACTGAGCGCCATCCCGGCATGGGCAGCTGTTCTCCGAACCAATCACCTACCAAAGCATAAAGTGCTTGCTGGCCCAGATAGCCCGCGACAATACCTGACAGGCTTCCCAGTACAAACACCAGCAGAAGTTCATGGAAATGGTGCTTCAGTACCTGGGTGGCGCTCATGCCCAGGGTGCGCATGACGGCAACACCGTCCATGGCCTGGGCGACATACTGCCTTGCGGCCAGCATGATCGCTATCCCCGACAGCAGGCTGGCGCACAGAGCAGCCAGTTGCAGAAAACGCCGCCCCCGCTCCAATGCCTGGCGCATCTCGGGGCGGGCATTCTCCACCCCCATGATCTTTGCACCCGGCGGCAGACGGGATGCCAGCCAGCGTCGCATGCGCTCAACAGCATCCGCCGGGCCGGCAACGAGAAAACGATACTGCGCCCGGCTGGCCGGGGTCAGCAGGCCGCTGGCCGGAATATCCCCGTAGTTCATCATCAGCTGGGGTGCAAACTGAAACAGACTGCCCCCCATATCCGGCTCTTGCTTCACCTCACCATGCACCTGCAACAGCAGCTTCCCCAGGGGCACCTGGATTTCCCCGCGGTCGATACCCAGCACCCTGTGCAGGGATGGGCTGGCATAAGCATGCCCCGGGGCGGGGGCAACGCCCACCATGCCCTGTGCAGTGGCAACCAGCAGCTTCCCCCGCAAGGGATAGTAGCCATCCACGGCCTTTATCTGCACCAGCACAGGCTTGTCCTGATGAAAGATAACGCTGGGAAAGACGACCTGCCTCGAAGTTTCCAGCCCGAGGCTGTTCGCCTGCTGCGTCCAGGACGGAGGTGCGGCATCACCCTGCTGCACCAGCAGATCGGCGGCCATCAGCGCCGAGCCCTGCAATAGCATTGCCTTGTCCACACGATCCACAAAGAAAGCCACGGATGTCAGGGCAGTTACGGCAATCACCAGTGCCGTCATCAGAATCAACAGCGCCTTGTTCCGCCATACGCGACGCAGGGATGCAAGGAGCGACATCAGTCCACACTCACCAACTTGCCATGCTCCAGGCGGCAGATCCGGTCACAGCGGCCTGCAAGCTGCTCATCGTGTGTCACCAGCACCAGTGCAGTGGCACAACGATCCCGCAGGGAGAACATCAGATCAATAACCTGCAATCCGGTTTCAGAATCCAGGTTGCCGGTAGGCTCGTCAGCAAACAGGATGCGGGGATCCCCGGCAAAGGCTCGGGCCAGCGCCACCCGTTGCTGCTCACCACCGGACAATTGTCGGGGAAGATGATCGGCACGTTCTGCCAGTCCCACCGCATCCAGCAACCGTTCGGCTTGTTGCTTCTGGCTGTGTGCTCTGGACAGTTTCAAGGGCAAGACTACATTTTCGAAGGCGGTCATACCAGGCAGCAGCTGGAAGGACTGAAAAACAAACCCCACTTGCCCCAGCCGCAGCCGGGCGCGGGCATCTTCCCCCAGATATGTCATGTCCTCCCCAAGCAGCTCAACCTCTCCGGCAGTGGGCTCATCCAGCCCTGCCAGCAATCCCAGCAAGGTAGACTTGCCGGAGCCAGACGCGCCCAGCAGCGCCACCGCCTCTCCGGCATTGACATTCAGATCCACACCCGTGAGGATGGACAGCAACGCTCCGCTGGGGGCCTGCACATCTTTGGTTACACCTGTTGCCGATATGAGAGTTTTCATTTACCTGTTGCTATTGTTACCTGTTTGGGCTGCCAATGCCTGTGCGAATCACGCCATTCTGATCATTGGGGACAGCCTGAGTGCTGGTTATGGTATCAGCAAGGAGAAGTCCTGGCCTGCCCTTCTGCAACAAAAGCTGGATCAATCCGGCAATTCCTGGCGGGTGATCAATGCCAGCATCAGCGGCGACACTACCCACGGCGGGCTGAGTCGTCTGCCCAAAGCTCTTGCACGGGAAAAACCCGATATCGTCATCATCGGGCTGGGCGCCAATGACGGCCTGCGCGGACTGCAGCTTCAGGAGACTGAAGCCAATCTGGACCGGATGACAGTGCTTAGCCAGGAATCCGATGCAAGAGTGCTGCTGCTGGGAATTCAACTGCCCCACAATTACGGCCCAGCCTATCGGGACAGATTCAGCGCCATCTATGCACGGGTTGCAAAGAAAAGGCATGCGTCCCTGGTTCCGTTTTTCCTCCGGGGAGTGGCCGAAACCAGAGCCATGATGCAGCCGGACGGCCTGCATCCCACAGCTGATGCCCAAGCCGCGATCCTGGAAAACGTCTGGCAAGAACTGGCCCCACTGCTGGAATAATGCTCTATCTGCTGCTGATTATCCTGTTGCTTGCCACCATTCTCGGCCCTCAATGGTGGGTACGGCGGGTGCTCAACCGCCACAATCGGCATCCGGAAGAAAACTTTCCCGGCACCGCAAGTGAACTGGCAAGACATTTGCTGGATCAATTCGGACTTGAGCATGTTCGCGTGGAAACAACAGACCAGGGCGATCACTACGACCCGACGGAGCGCAGCGTACGGCTAACACCTGACAAGTTCAATGCCAGGACACTAACTGCCATTACCGTCGCAGCCCATGAAGTAGGCCACGCCCTGCAACACCATGCCGGCGAGCCCATGTTCGCCTGGCGCAGCCGCCTTGTCATGGCAACCATCTGGGGACAACGTCTCGGTTCATTTCTGTTGTTTGCCAGCCCCCTGTTGATCATTCTTGCACGCGCCCCTTCCGCGGGCATTATCTCCTTCGCGGGTGCTTTCCTGCTGATGGGAACGGGTATACTGGTACAGCTCATCACCATCCCCGTGGAAACCGACGCCAGTTTCAACAAGGCCCTGCCCCTGCTGAAGAACGGCTATCTGAAAGAGTCACAATACGCAGCCGCCACACAAATTCTGCGCGCCGCCGCCTGGACCTATGTAGCCGCATCCCTGGCCGGGCTGCTGAACTTCTGGCGCTGGATGCAGATTTTGCGGAGGTAGAGACTCTGCCCTTCATTGTCCGTGTAGCATCTGGAGGCACGGTGATCGACATGCGGCGCAATGCCCTGCGGTTATTGCCCTACGCGGGCTGAAAGTCAGAAAATCAGCAACATCACCCGCCTCAAGAGAGAAAAACCAGGCTGACAAGGTGCCCCGCCATTTGTCACTGCAATTATGCCTGGTGTACTGCGTCAAAATTGATCGTGGATCTTGAGAAACAAGGGGCAATAAAAAACGGGGCCGAGAGCCCCGTTTTTTATTCTACAAGTGATTTGGACTATTCATCCTCACCGACAGCTTTCATGCTCAGGCGAATGCGACCTTGCTTGTCCACTTCCAACACCTTCACCTTGATGATATCCCCTTCAGACAGCTTGTCGCTGACTTTTTCGACCCGCTCTTCGCTGATCTGGGAGATATGCACCAAGCCGTCTTTGCCGGGCAGTATGGTAACGAAGGCGCCGAAATCCATGAGTTTGGCAACTTTGCCTTCATAGATGGTACCGGCTTCCACATCTGCGGTAATCAGTTCGACGCGTTTGCGTGCTTTCTCACCAGCAGCCCTGTCCACGGAGAAGATCTTCACAACGCCGCTGTCATCCAGATCAATGGTTGCACCAGTTTCTTCGGTAATGGAACGAATGGTGGCACCGCCCTTGCCGATGACGTCACGAATCTTGTCCGGATGGATGCGGAAGGAAATGATGCGCGGAGCATGCTCGGACATTTCCTGGCGTGGCGATTCTAGCGCCTTGTTCATTTCACCGAGAATGTACATGCGCCCGTCTTTGGCCTGGGTCAGCGCAACATCCATGATCTCACGGGTAATGCCGTCGATCTTGATGTCCATCTGTAAGGCGCTGATTCCGGTTTCTGTTCCCGCAACCTTGAAGTCCATGTCGCCCAGATGATCCTCATCACCGAGGATATCGGTGAGCACGGCAAAGTCGTCACCTTCCTTGATCAGGCCCATGGCCACACCTGCAACAGGCGCTTTGATGGGCACGCCCGCGTCCATCAGGGAAAGACTGGTGCCACACACGGAAGCCATGGAGGAAGAGCCATTGGATTCTGTAATCTCGGATACGACACGTATGGAATAAGGAAAATCCTCCAGGGTAGGCATTACTGACAATACACCACGCTTGGCAAGGCGGCCATGGCCGATTTCACGGCGTTTGGGACTGCCCACGCGCCCGGTCTCGCCAACGCAAAACGGGGGGAAGTTGTAATGCAGCATGAACGGTTCGCGGTAGGAGCGATCCAGGGCATCCACGATCTGCGCATCGCGCTCGGTACCCAAGGTGGTAATTACCAAAGCCTGGGTTTCACCACGGGTGAACAGGGCAGAACCGTGAGTACGCGGCAAAACACCGGTCGTGATCTCGATATTGCGCACGGTCTTGGTATCACGACCATCGATGCGCGGCTCGCCGGCAATAATACGGCTGCGCACGGTCTTCTTCTTCAGTTTGTCCAGCTCTGCACCGATTTGGGCTTCAGTCCACCGTGGCTCATCGTCAGCGCAAAGTTGCTCGATAGTTGCGGATTTGACTGCATCCAGCTTGGCATAGCGCTCCATTTTATCGGTAGTGGAGTAGGCTTCACCGATACCGGCACCCGCCACTTCGGCAACCTTTTGCGCCAGTTCCGCATCTTCTTCCGGCACGCTGTATTCCATAGCTTCCTTGCCGACTTCTGCAGCCAACTCATTGATGGCAGCAATGGCGACCTGCATTTGCTCATGGCCGAACAGCACCGCACCGAGCATCACCTCTTCAGAAAGCTCGCGGGCTTCAGATTCCACCATAAGCACTGCATGCTCCGTACCGGCGACCACCAGATCCAGATCCGTGACCTCGCTCAGTCCGGTGCCGGGAGGATTCAGCAGATACTGTCCATCCTTATAGCCCACTCGCGCAGCGCCAATGGGACCCTGGAACGGCAAGCCGGAAATGGCCAGGGCAGCAGAGGTGCCAATCAGCGAAGGAATCTCGGGATCAACATAAGGATTGAGAGAAAGGACGGTGCAAATCACCTGGGTCTCGTTGGTGTATCCCTTGGGAAACAGGGGGCGGATGGGGCGGTCGATGAGGCGCGCCACCAGGATTTCCTTCTCGGAAGGACGACCTTCACGACGGAAGAAACCGCCAGGAATCTTGCCCGCCGCATAGGTCTTTTCCTGGTAATCCACAGTCAGGGGGAAAAAATCGCGCCCTTCCATAGCGTGCCTGGAACCCACTACGGTACAGAGCACCACAGTATCGTCCATATTGATGATTACCGCGCCATCAGCCTGGCGGGCTACTTCTCCGGTTTCCAACGTCACCTTGTGGTCACCGAACTGGAATTCTTTTTTGATTGCAGTCACTTGGGTATTCCTTCGTTTATGA
>JAJRUY010000344.1 GCA_024277555.1 Gammaproteobacteria bacterium
ATCCCTACACCTACCTGGTGGATGTGCTGCAGCGCGTCGACCTGCACGCAGCCAGTGAAGTCATGGATCTGACGCCGCGGGTGTGGAAAGAGAAGTTCGCGGAAAATCCATTCCGGTCAGACTTGGCCTTGGTGCGTCAATAGCGTCTTGGAATGACCGCTTACCCTGGTATGGCGGTTTCCTTCCTGCAAGTATGTATCACCAACATTAAGTAAAGATTAACCCGGATATTTCACCAGGACACTGAAATAACAACATAAGGGAACCTCGAATAATTCGTTTTTCGTTACCCCGGCGAAAGCCGGGGTCTATATAAATCAGCAAGTTATGGATTCCGGCTTCCGCCGGAATGACGATTTTTCGAGGCGCCCATAAGATGCGGTTTTTATTAACCATTGCATCTATATTAGCGAAGTGCAATATGTTATCGGGTGTTTGTTAAGTCCGCCCTTGCACCGATCTTGTTGCCCAGAGACGATATTTCTTCACTCATCAATAGCTTGGGCTATTGATGAGTGAAGAAATTCGCCTCTGAACAACAATCTCGGCACAATCATCAGACTTCCAGGTGAAACATCCGGGTTAAGAAAAGCAGGGTTTATTGCAAAACTTTCCCCATTGCGCCTTGTCGATAAAATGCATATGCTTCGATCAAAAGCATCACCCTGGAGTTTTTCCCATGCGCATACTGCATACCATGCTGCGGGTTGGAGACCTGCAAAAATCCATTGATTTTTATACAAATATTCTGGGTATGAAACTGCTTCGACAGCAGGATTATCCGGATGGCAGCTTTACCCTGGCTTTTTTGGGCTATGGTGATGAGAGTCAAAATACCGTTCTGGAACTGACCTACAACTGGGGTGTGAGCCACTATGACCCCGGCACTGGCTTTGGCCATATCGCCATCGCTGTGGATGATGTGTATGCAGCCACCGAGAAAGCCCGTGAGCGTGGGGCCAGAATACTGCGCGATGCAGGGCCAATGAACGCTGGCACCACCATCATTGCCTTCCTGGAAGACCCTGATGGCTACCAGATAGAATTACTGAGCGACCGCTGAACCGAAGAACAGATGCACCAGATCCGGTTCAGAGCTCTCTCCCTGAGAGCCGCTACAATCCGCTCTTTCCTGCGCTCGCATCAGGCAGCACTGATCCGCACGAAGAGTGCGGCATAATGATAGGGATCAACATCAACGACATCTTCGAGCTTAAACCCGGCAGGTTCAACTGCAAGCCGCACATCTTCCGGATCCATGCGCAACCCGGTATCCGGTCCGCGAGGTTTACCCAGCACCACAGTTTCTTCCCGGGGAAGGCGATGCCAGTTAATCACTGCAAAGCGGCCTCCCGGCTTCAGCGCATCATGCACTGCAGCAGATAGTGCTATTTTGTCAGGCACGCCATGGAATGCATTGGCGATAAACACAAGGTCTACAGGCGTGTTAATCCGCGCAGGCAGTTCCCGTGCGTCACCGAGAATCGCATGAAAACCAGGATACCCGGCGCAAGCCTGCTTTGCCTGATCAAGCAATTCGGCATCCAGATCCAACGCCCACACCGCACCCGGCTGCACCAGTGAGCAAAGGGGACGGGTAAAATGACCATCACCACAACACAGATCGACCACATCCATCCCCGGCTCAATGCCAATGGCCCTGAGTACAGCATCCGGATCAGGCCAGAGCGCATGCCACCAGTCCTTGTCTGGCATAACTGTGGCCGGAAAAAGCCTTTCATCATTCATACCCTGCCCTCCACATTATTGACAGCTTGTCAGCCATCAGTGACTATCCCAACGGACAACCGCAGACTATTATCGTCTTGGTACATGAGCGAACACACATATGAGCATTGACACATATAGTTATGACGAAGTCAAGGAGCTGAGCCGTTTGTTCAAGCTGCTTGCAGAACCAAACCGGCTGAATATCCTTTGCAATCTGGGCATGGAATGCCGACCTGTTTCTGACATCGTCGCTGCTACCGGGCTTTCACAGACCAACGTGTCATTCCATTTACGCACATTACGGGAGGCTGGACTGGTGCGTCCGGAGCGACAGGGGGCTTTTGTCTATTACTGCTTGCCAGATGTAAAGTTGCTGTCACTACTTGAGCAGACAAAAGAATGGATCAGGCTTCGCCACAAAACATAAAACATAAGGGAACCTCGAATAATTCGTTTTTCGTCACCCCGGCGAAAGCCGGGGTCCATATAAATCAACAGGTTGTGGATACCGGCCTGCGCCGGTATGACAATTATTCGAAGCACCCTTAAGATACTGAATAGTATAGATAAACACTGATATCCAGAGCGTTCTGGTGAAATATACGAGAGCCGTTCCTGTTGCTCATGCGCAATTCCCCAGAGCAACAGGATGCCGCCATCAAAGCTACTGCCGCCCGGAGGGGGCGGCAGCAAGGCCTTGCCAATATTTGCCTCAGCAGGAACATCAATTCCAGTGGCCCCGACCCCAGGGGAAAGGCGCAAAGCCGTCATTCCAGCCCTCACGCGGCCAGAAGCGGTTGCCATGGTCGTCATCACCATATCTGCAGCTGGGGATTACACCTTTCCGGCACAGGGTTCTGCGCCATTCATATTTGATGAATTTCTTGAACATGGGCTTCTTGCGCGCCTTGAACTTGACCCTGTGGCTTGGTGACCATTCGCTTTCACCAAACCCGGTACCGGCGGAATCACGCATGGCTTCGCTGCGGGCCGAATAGCCTTCCCGCTTCTTCTGCATACTGTATTCATGACGCTTGCGATGCTTTTCCCCATAGACCGCCACGGCGATTACGCCCATGGCACTATGATCACCCCAGGCATCGGCATAGGAATCATCAACATCGGTAAAATAGAAACGATTGACCCGCTGCCGACTGGTGCGCCAGCCTTCGTATTCCGCAGTTTCCCAAGGACCCAGCACATATTTTGACTCTCCGCGCCGGAGCCAGGATTTTGCACCACTGATGATATTCCTGCCATCAACGGAAATCACCACCCCGATGCGCTCGCCACTGCGGTTACGCACACGAATGCGGTAGCGCTCGCCATCGCGCACTGCAATATAGGCACGCTGCCGACTGTCATATGAACGGGCCGGATACTGGCGCAACTCCCCGCGGTTGTCTGAAATCACTTCGATCTCGACATTCTCATGATACTCACTTGCCATGGCCCATATGGGCAGGCTCGACAGCAAGACCACAAGAAACAGTATTGTTTTTGACTTGTACATAAGCATTCTCCGTCAGTCAGTTTGCAGCTACAGCTTATCCAGATCCGCCTGAACGAAACCTGAACAGATTGAAACAACTTCCCCGCCGGGTCGATACCAAGCCGCATCTGGGTATGCGACAATACGCGCCGCATGAAACCGCCTGTTGAACAAACCACTTCCGCTACCCAGCCCCCGTTGCCGGAAAAACCCGGCGAGCGCCTGCAATGGGGGCGCTGCAGCGGAGCTGTACATGAGCTGACGATTGCCCAGGCTGCCCGGCAATGGCCTGGCCTGGTAGTGGTGGTTGCCCGGGATGTGCAGGAAGCGGCTCGCCTGGAACAGACGCTGGGCTTTTTCCTTCAGGACAAGCAGCTGCCAATCCTGCATTTTCCGGACTGGGAAACCCTCCCCTATGACGTTTTCTCACCACTGCCAGAGCTGGTATCCCAGCGTCTATTGACCCTGCATCAACTGCAATCCGCAAATAAAGGCATCATCATCGTGCCCGTAGCGACATTGCAGCAGCGCATTTTGCCGCCAGATTATCTGAATATCTGCAACCTGGTGCTGGATACCGGTGGCCAGCTGGACATCAAAAGCTTCCGGCAGCGCTTGGAGAACTCGGGTTATCACTGCGTCTCCCAGGTTATGGGACATGGCGAATTCGCTGTGCGCGGCTCACTGCTGGATCTGTTTCCCATGGGTGCAACCCGGCCCTATCGCATTGATCTGTTCGACGATGAAATCGACAGCATCCGCCTGTTCGACCCGGAAACCCAGCGTTCTTCGGAAAAAGTGGAAAAGATTCGCCTGTTACCTGCACGGGAATTCCCACTGGACAAAGAAGCAATCACCCGTTTCCGCCGCCAGTATCGCAACCGGTTTGAAGGCGACCCTCAATCCAGCCTGATCTACCGGGAAGTCAGTAACGGAAACATGCCCGGCGGACTGGAATACTATCTGCCACTGTTCCATGAACAAACAGCCACATTGTTTGATTATCTGGGAGAAAACTGCCTGGTCATACAGCCCCCGGACATCCCCCAGGAGGCAGCGCATTTCTACCAGCAGGTAGAAGAGCGCCACGAGCAGCGTCGCCATGATCTCGAACGCCCCCTGCTACCCCCCGCACAGCTGTATCTGAATGCAGACGAATTGGTACACAATCTAAAGCAATATGCCGGCGTACATTGGCGCACCGGCAGTGTAGACGAGCGGCGCAAGGGATTTAGCCGGCATTTCAACTTCGACACCACTCCCCTGCCCGGCCTCGCTATACAGGCCCGCGCAGCACGCCCCGCAGGACTGCTGCAGGATTTTCTCGCCAACCGGAAATCACGCACACTGTTCACCGCAGAAAGCGCCGGTCGGCGGGAACATCTGCTGCAAACCCTGACAGAATTCCAGCTGCGCCCAACCGTTGTGGAAAACCTGCAGGAGTTTCTTCAAAGCAACATCCCTTTGGGTATCACCGTCGCACCGCTGGAAGAAGGGCTGGATCTTACCGACACTGACCTGACCATCATCCCCGAAACCCTGCTTCTGGGAGAACGGGTGCGCCAGACCCGCAAGCGCCGCAAGGCAGGGCCGGATGCAGACCAGGTAGTGCGCAACCTGGCGGAACTGCAGATCGGCTCGCCGGTGGTGCATGAAGAGCATGGCGTGGGACGCTACCTGGGGCTGCAAAGCCTGGACGTGGGCGGCATGTCCACAGAATTCCTCACCCTGGAATATGCCCGGGGTGACAAGCTGTATGTGCCGGTTTCCGCCCTGCATCTGATCAGCCGCTACACCGGCGCCACGGAAGAGAATGCGCCCCTGCACCGTCTGGGCAGTGACCAGTGGGAAAAGGCCAGGCGCCGGGCGGCAGAGAAAGTGCGCGATGCCGCCGCCGAGCTGCTGGAGATCTACGCCCGCCGTGAAGTACGTCAAGGCTTCTCCTTCCCCCCGGCAGGCGAGGAATATTCACAGTTCAGCGCTGAATTCGAATTCGAGGAAACACCAGACCAGCAATCCGCCATCGAAGATGTCATCGCCGACATGACTTCAACCAGACCCATGGATCGCGTGGTTTGCGGCGATGTGGGTTTTGGCAAGACCGAAGTTGCCATGCGCGCTGCGTTCATTGCGGTGCAGGGTGGCAAACAGGTTGCCATACTGGTTCCCACTACCCTGCTGGCGCAGCAGCACTACGACAACTTCAGCGACCGCTTCGCCGACTGGCCAATAAAGATCGCCTCCCTGTCACGCTTCAACTCCGCAAAGGAAACCAGTGCAGTACTCAAAGGACTGGAAACAGGAACCGTGGACATTGTCGTGGGCACACATAAAATCCTCAGCGAGCAAATCAAATTCAGGAACCTGGGGCTGGTCATCATCGACGAAGAACATCGCTTTGGCGTACGCCACAAGGAGCGCCTCAAGGCGATGCGTGCCGAAGTAGACATTCTGACCCTTACCGCAACCCCCATTCCACGCACCCTGAACATGGCCATGTCCGGAATGCGCGATCTGTCCATCATCGCCACCCCTCCGGCAAAGCGCCAACCGATAAAAACCTTTGTCCAGCAATGGAATGATGCACTCGTCAGCGAAGCCTGTCAGCGTGAACTGCAGCGCGGCGGCCAGGTGTATGTGTTGCACAATGAAGTCAGCAGCATCGAGCGCATGGTCAGGGATATCGAAAAACTGCTGCCCGGAGCCCGGGTGAACTTCGCCCACGGCCAAATGCGCGAGCGCGAACTGGAGCGCATCATGCGCGACTTCTACCACCAGCGCTTCAATATCCTGGTGGCCACCACCATCATCGAAAGCGGCATCGACGTGCCCACAGCCAACACCATCATCATCAACCGCGCCGACAAGCTGGGACTGGCCCAGCTGCACCAACTGCGCGGGCGCGTGGGACGCTCCCATCACCGTGCCTACGCCTATCTCATCACCCCACCGCCCAAGGCCATGACCAAAGACGCAGTCAAGCGCCTGCAAGCACTGGAAGCCCTCGAAGACCTGGGAGCAGGCTTCACTCTGGCCACGCATGATCTGGAAATCCGCGGTGCTGGAGAACTGCTGGGGGAAGATCAGAGCGGCCAGATTCACGAAGTCGGCTTCACTCTCTACACCCAGATGCTGGAGCGGGCGGTACGCGCCATCAAGGAAGGCAAGCAGCCGGAGCTGGATCGCCCCCTGGATCACGGCACGGAAATCGACCTCAATCTCCCCGCCCTGCTGCCAGAAGATTATCTGCCGGATGTACATATCCGCCTCATCCAGTACAAGCGCATTGCCTCCGCCATCAGCCAGGACGAACTGCGCGAGCTGCAAGTGGAAATGATCGACCGCTTCGGCCTGCTGCCGGATCAGGCCAAAAACCTGTTCGACATCACCGAACTCAAGCTGGAAGTGCAGCCCCTGGGTATCCGCAAGATAGAAGCCGGTTCCCAGGGCGGCAAAATCCACTTCGAAGAACAACCCGCCATCGACCCGGCACGCATCATCCACCTGATCCAGACCCGGCCCCAACAGTTCAAACTGGACGGCGCCGACAAACTGTATTTCTACACCGACCTGGAAATGCCGGAAAGCCGGATAGAGAAAGTACGAGAGCTACTGCAGATGCTGCAGTAAAAATTGGCGCTTCCTCAAGGCGTAATTAATTCAACACAGTTATCGGATGTGTCGGGCGCAAGATGCTCGTTCATGACTTATTCAGAGGCTCCTTAAGTTGACACCATTCGGCGCTGACCCCTTTTGTCTTTTCTTCTGGCCTCTTTTCACTCCTGCGCTCCCCGAACTCATACAGCAGCAAACCACAAAGAATCAGCAGTGTACCCGCCACCACCGGCCAGGTCAGGCTCTCCCCGTTCAGCCAGTTTCCAAGCCATAATGCCAGGATGGGGGTCATCAGGGTGAGCAGTGCTACTCGCGTGGCATCCACATGGCGCAGTACATAAAAAAATGCTGCAAAGCCAAATACCGTGGCAATCACCCCAAGATACAGGATCGACAACCCTGCCCGGACAGGGACCTGCTGCGGCCATGGCTCTTGCAGAACCCACCAGGTCAGCAGGTACAAAGGCACTGCCACCAGCAATCCACCAGCCACGATCACCAGGCCATTAACCTGGTAGTCAAGGTATTTGGTCCATACGGTGCTGGCCGAATGCAGGGTTACGGAACACAACAAGGCTACCACCCCGTACCAGGCATTTTCAGAAAAGTGCAAGCTGCCGTAGAAAACCACCACCAACCCGCTGATCCC
>JAJRUY010000345.1 GCA_024277555.1 Gammaproteobacteria bacterium
AGATAGGTCTGGGCTTCCTTGACGGTGCGCGCAAAGGCGCCGACGAAGCTCATCAGCGCGGCGAAGAAAAACGCCAGGGGAGACAGGAACAGCAGCAGCACCGGGATGGAGGCCAGACTGAAGGTGATGCCGGTTTCCCCCAGATCGACCACCCGGACGCCCACGGCAAACCCGGCCAGGGACAGGCTCAGCACCGCCAGGCTGATGAGCAGGTTCGCGGCCAGTTTGCCGGTCATGAATTGCTCCGGCGCCACGGGATTGGCCATCAGCGGCTCCAGAGACTGGCGCTCCCGTTCACCTGCGGTAAGATCTGCCGCCACCACCATCGCCGCCTGCATGATGCCGATAATAAGCAAATAAGGCAGAAAGGCCAGCATCTGCGCGCCTGATCCTTTTTTGGAAAGATCCCGGTCATGCAGCACCATAACCTGGGTGATGGCCGGATCCACTCCGCGCAGGCTCAGGCGCAGATTGCCCACCGCCGCAGAATAGCCATTGATAGCCGCCTCGATACGCCGCTTGACGATCCTGGTCTTGGTGCGGGAATGATCCGACAGCAGGGTCAACTGCGCCGGGCGACCCTCCCGCAGTTGTTGTGGAAATTCCGGGTCGATCACCAGCACCGCATCCACTTCCTGGGCACGCACCGCAGCCTCAGGGTTTTCCACCGCCGCAACCACGCGGATTCTGCTGGAGCGCAAATACTCCAGCAGTTGCGGTGCATGTTCCGCGCCCTGCACCGGCAGCTCGATGGTTTTTTGTGCCTCATCGGTGACCATTTTCACCACCAGCAGCAGCACTCCCATGGCCAGCAGCGGGCCGAGCAAGGCGCCCAGCACCAGAATATTGACCATGGTGCGCCGGTCGCGGAACAGATCCTTCAATTCCTTGCGCGTTACGATCACCCAGGCCTTCATGCCATGATCCCCTCTTCCGTGCCGATGAGCGCCACAAAAGCATCTTCGATATTGCCTTCCCCCGCCTGCTGCATCAGTGCTTCGGGGGTACCGGCGGCCTTGATCACACCATGGGCGATCACCACCACCTCGTCACACAGGGCGGTGACTTCCTGCATGATATGGGTGGACAAAAGCACCGCCTTGCCCTGATCTTTCTGCCGCAGCAGGTAGCGGCGCAGGGCGCGGATGCTCATCACATCCAGGCCGTTTCCCGGCTCATCCAGCAGCAGATTCTGCGGGTTGCCGACGAAAGCCCTGGCGATGGCGACCTTGGCCCGCTGTCCCTGGGAAAAACCCTCACAGGGGCGGCGCAGAAAATCCTGCATCTCCAGCTCTTCCGCCAGCTCATCGATACGGCGGGACAGTGCCACGCCAGCCATGCCCTGCAGCTCACCAAAGTAGGCGATATTCTCCCGGGCGGTCAGGCGCGGATACAGCCCCCGCGCATCCGGCACCACACCCATGGCCGCCTTGGCCTGTAACGGCTGCCGCCGGGCATCCATGCCATCCACCAGGATGTTTCCCGAATCCGGCTGCAGCAGGGTATACAACATACGCAAGGTGGTGGTCTTGCCCGAGCCATTGGGTCCGAGCAGGCCGGTGATCTTGCCATCGGCAATCTCGAAACTCACGCCATCCACAGCCTTTACCGCGCCGAAGTGTTTTTTCAGTTCCTGGGCAATGATCACGATGCCGGCCCCAGCATGTCGATGAAAAAAGGTAACCTGGCGATATCCTGCACACAGGCCGCTTCCTCGTCATCCAGCTTCAGGGCATGAATGAAATTCGCCGCCAGTTCAGGCACACATCCCCTGGGCAGCACATTATGCCCCTGTCCAGGCACCACCAGATGCCGACCATTGCTGAACTGTTGCAAGGCCTGCTCGCCATAGCTGATGGGTGTGACCGGATCCACTTCACCGGACAGCAACAGGGCCGGGACATCCGATTGCAGGGGCTGGTGAATATCGGTAAAACTTTCACCCCCGGGCCATTGCTCACAGAGGATGCGAATCTGCTGGGCAAAGCGTCCCAGTACCCGGTTGGAAGCCGAAGGAAGATCACTGTAGAAAGGCACATCTTCGCTGCAGACCACACTGTTGTGCATGCCCTCACTCATCTCTCCTTCCAGATTCACCATCACCTGCAGAGCCTGCCCCAGCAGGGGCCGCCAATCTCCCCGGGCCGCCGCATGGATGAGCAGGGGCAGCAGGGTGCGGGTTTCGCTGGCGTAACTGAGCATGCGCACGGCGGCATCCAGCCCCTGGCGGGACACGTTCAGCTCCAGCGGTTCTCCGGTGCGGGGATGCTCCATGTGCATCTGCCGCCTCTCATCCAGGGAAAGCGCCAGATATTGCCGCCAATCTTCCTCCAGAGCCGGAAACGCCTCGCGGCAGCCATCTTCAGCGGCGCAATGGAAAAACAGCTTCTGCAGGGAGGCGGACAGGTTGTCGGCAAAGTCCATTCCCACGATCACTTCCAGGGGCAACACGCCATCGAGAACAATACTGCGCACCCGCTCCGGGTATTCCCGCAGCACCAGCTGCGCCATGCGGGTGCCATAGGAAACCCCCATGAGATTGATCCGTTCATACTCCAGGGCCTTGCGTACGAACTCCACATCCGCCACCGCCTGGCGGGAAGTAAAGTAGCGCACGTCCACCTGCTGGCGCTGCAGACACTCGCGGGTTTTCTGCCGCAGCAGCGCATCATCCGCCACCAGCTCCAGAGATTCCTCCATCGGGCAATTCAGGGGGGTGGACTTGCCCGTGCCGCGCTGGTCGATGAGCACCACATCCCGATGTTGCAGCACCTTGCTGAACACCGGCCACATCAGCAAGGTGGAAGCCACCGCCGACTGGCCCGGCCCGCCAGCGAAGAAAAACAGCGGATCCGCTTGCGGAGCCTTGCCGCTGGCAGGAACTACCGCCACATGCAGCTGAATTTTCTGCCCCTGTGGCTGGCCGTAGTCCAAGGGAACCTCCATATCCATGCAGCGGGCGTTCACCACCTGGTACAAGCGGGGATGGGTCAGGGCGCATTCCCGGAAATCCCGCCCGCCACTCCAGGCAGATGCCGTTACCAGCAGCAGGAAAACCAGCAGGCTGCATTTCTCTTTTACATGGGGGTTTTCCAGAATCATGGCGACAGATGCTACTACAGTAGGCGCCAGAAACCGACCCCCACAACAACGCCTGAGTAATTACTGGTGACGGGAAGGATGTTGTTGACCTATGATGAAGAAAACTCCAGAGGACAATGCAATGAACGATGACCCGGGAAAACGCTGCACGGACTGGAAAGAGGAAATCTCCATCGCTGGCAACGAGCTGGTGGATCGCATCAAGGAACTGGTGGCCGAAGGCAATGTACGCCGCCTGATTATCCGCAAGCCCAACGGCGAAAGCCTGCTGGAAATCCCCCTCACCGCAGGCGTGGCCGTGGGCGGCGTGGTCACCATCATGGCACCGGTGCTTGCCGCCATTGGCGCCCTGGCGGCGCTGATCAAAGACTTCCGACTGGAGGTGATCCGCACCGATATGGAGCCACCCGATGAAGAAAACCATCCCGAATAACCCGGCAACAGCATCTCGGCTGGAAGAACTCCCCAACATCGGCCCGGCAATGGCGGCTGACCTGCGCCGCATCGGCATCAATCATCCCGGCCAGCTTGCGGGCAAGAATGCCTTTGTACTGTACAACAGGCTTTGCACCATCTCCGGGAAAAAGCACGACCCCTGCGTGATCGACGTCTTCCTGTCTGCCATACACTATATGGAAAGTGGCGACGCATTGCCCTGGTGGAAATTCACTCCGGCACGAAAGGCGCGGCAGCAAGCCGATTGATTTCCCCTATGCCGAAATACAAAGCCTGCATTACCCCCGGGGCTGGTGAATGGTTACAATCGGTGCTTTCATCGTAGCAGGATGTTGCCGATGCAAACCGGCCCACGAGAAATCACCACGCCTTTCCGCCCCATTCCCCTGGACGTGCCTGAAGGCATGGCTCCCAACGAGTTCTTCAACAGCACCGAGAACCTCAACGATCTGGAGAACAACAACGGCCTGTTGCGCAATCCGGAAAATCTGCTGCTCTACCGCAAGGCCTTGGGTCATAGCAACCTGTTCGACACCTCCATCATCTACAATACCTCCAAGTGCATACTCAACCCCCTGGGACGCCCGGTGCGCCGCACCCAGGTGCCGGACGAGGTGAAACACGTCTGGAACCGCATGAACCAGATCCTCATCGACTACATGCTGGAGCTGTTTCCCGATCCCGCCGATGCCCTGATTCTCGCCGGCGAAGCCAGCCTGGACGCCACCTGGTCGCTGACCTCTCCCGGTGTGCCCAGCATCCGCATGTTGCACAATCATTTCATCGCTTTCGACATGCAACAGCTGCGCGAGGCGAAGCTGGCGGACAGGAACAACCCCAACCTCACCGACGGCGGCCAGCACAGCCTGTTCCAGAAGCACTTGCGCAAGGTGTACCGAGATTTCTTCGACGGCCTGGATCTGAAAATCCTCAAGCTGGCGGACGAGGGCAGCTCCACCATAGGCCTTACCGGCTACCCCCAAGGCCTGCCCAGCTGGGAGATCCAGGGCGGCGCGGAACGCCTCAAAGACATCCGTTTCTGGCGGGAGTACGACGAGATCCTCAAGGGCTTCATCGATTTCTACCGCACTTTCTTCACCCAGGTTTCCACTCGCAATGCGCCCCTGCCAAAGAACGCCTGGTTCCCGCAGCAGATCGAAACAAAGCTGCTGTTCAACAACGAATTTCTGGCCACCGCGAAGAAGGTGCGCGACAGCTGCATCACCGATGCCAAATACGCCAACGCCATTCGCTGGCAACCCGCCTTCAAGCAGCTCATCTACCGCAACGATGAGGGCAAGCTCATCGTCACCATCAGCCAGAACTCCATCGGCAACGCCATTACCGAACTGCTGGGGGTGGTGGTCAAACGCACACCGGACGCGGCAGCTTATGAAGAAGCCGAACCGGCACTCATCGAAAAACTGCTGGAAGTACGGCGGCGGCTGATTCGGGCCGACCTGGGCGAAGGCATCGCCACGCCTTATTGGGAAGCAAAATAGAATCTGACTGGTTACAAATCAACAGTCTTTCCTGCGAAAGCAGGAATCAATAGAAAGAAGCTCCCAAATAATCCGTAGCTGTGGATTCCCGCCTCGATTCCGGCCTCCTGCTTCATTCTATCTCCTCCATCCATGGAGTCGTGCGCGGGAATGACGGGAGGAAGACACTCAATATAGCGATGTAACCAAACAATAAAAGGGTCGGAGTCGAATGACGCTTACTTAAGTCAAAACCCCTGTCATCCCGGCGTATGCCGGGATCCAGAAACCTCAACAAACTGCGTCACAGATGGATTCTGGCATACGCCAGAATGACGGAAACTGCGTTTTTTGAGGCTGATTCCGCTTAAGCTAAGTGCCATTCGGGTCTGAATCGAATGGCGCTTACTTAAGTCAACCCCTGTCATCCCGGCATATGCCGGGATCCAGAAATCTCAACAAACTGCGGCACAGATGGATTCTGGCATACGCCAGAATGACGGAAACTGCGTTTTTTGAGGCTGATTCCGCTTAAGCTAAGTGCCATTCGGGTCTGAATCGAATGGCGCTTACTTAAGTC
>JAJRUY010000021.1 GCA_024277555.1 Gammaproteobacteria bacterium
AGATTACCCATTCTTTGTCAATTTCCCGTTTGGCTACATCGTCAAGGATTTTGAGCGATTTACCGCAGAAGGTATCCCCACTGGCCATATCGACGACCAGGGGCGCGCCAATGCCTATCCCCTGATGCGGGTGGAAGCGAAAGACAGGAGCGGCAGAGTGTTGGCCTCTATTGATGTGGTGACGCCAGTTGCCTCGGAGGCGGATTGCGCCATCTGCCATGCGGTGCAAAGCGTCTGTGACTATGATCAGACCAATACTCTGGTGTGCGATGACATCGCTCATTTCAAGTATTCCAGCGTGGATTTCCTGGCCGATGCCAGCATGGTTCTGGGTGATACGCCCGAGCAGCAGGTAATCAATGCCGCCAAGATCAACATCATGCGTCTGCATGACTACAAAAACGGTACCAAACTGGCGCCAGCGAATGATGACGGCACCAATGCCGATGGCAGCACTCCAAACGTGGTTTGCGCCAACTGCCACTATTCCGCTGCGCTGGACCTGGCGCATCTGGGTCCAAATGATGACAATGGCAAGAAGCAGACACGCAATATCAGCATGTCCCGCGCCATGCACAGCGTTCACGGGAATTTGCCGCATGTCGATCCAGAACTGTATGGCGACCTGTTCCCGGTGATGCCGCCACCTGATCAGCGCGATGGCCTGGATGTCGAAGCCCTGCTGGGTGAAACCTGCTATGCCTGCCATCCCGGCAAGCGCACCAAATGTCTGCGTGGCGCCATGGGTGGTGCAGGAGCCGTTTGTCAGGATTGCCATGGGCAGATGACCCAGGTTGGTGATGACTTTTCCGAAAACTTCGTCAATGTTCCCTTTCCTGCCGGCGCCAACATGAACAAGCGTGTCCCCTGGGCTTCGGAGCCGAAGTGTCAGTCCTGTCACATAGGTGATGTGGTGCAGGTTGCCAGGCTGAAAAGAGATGGTCGCCTGGAGGATGTACTGGTAAATGCCGTGGACAGCATGGGTAACCCGGATGGCTTGCGGTTGCGTATGGCTTACAGGAACTCTGATCATGCCGCCAACGGTGGTGGCGACAACCTGCCTTTGTTCGATTTTTCCGGTTCACGGTTCGCTTCCGACGAAGATTTGTACCGTCTCAGTGGCGCCAATGACGACAAGGGGCATGGGGAGCTGGCTTGCAGCAGCTGTCATGGCAGCACCCATGCGATCTGGCCGAACAAAAACCCCTTCTCCAATGACAACAAGGCAGCGATTGATCTGCAAGGCCACGCAGGCACCATCACCGAGTGTTCTGTTTGTCATACTGGCGATCTTGGCAATACCCTGAAAGGACCGCATGGCATGCACCCGGTTGGCAACACCAGGTTCTCCGCCGGTGGACATGAGCGCCTGTCCAAGCGCAACAAAAATGCTTGCAGAGCCTGTCATGGCCAAAATGGTGAAGGCAGCGTGCTTTCGCGGGCGGCTGTGGATCGTGTCCTCGATAAGGATGAGAAAGGCAAAAAGACGGTATTTGTCGCAAAAGGTGAGCCGGTTAGTTGTACTCTTTGTCACAAGAACAAGCTCTGATATTTCTCGGGATTTCCGAGCTGGCTCGCACTGCTTCGCAGTGCGGGCTTTTTTTGTGCCGCAGTTTTTGATTGACCTGCAGGAGGAATATCAGTATTTTACAATGTTTGGTTTTTACTTCTTTTTCTTGGCGTAAAGAGCCTCGGTAAAAACCTGTTTTGCAAGCGTTTTGGAGGTTATGGCAGTGGAATTGACTGGTGCGGAAATTCTCGTCCAGGCACTGAAAGATGAAGGTGTTGAGTTCGTCTGGGGCTATCCCGGTGGCTCTGTATTACATATTTATGATGCAATCTTTCAACAGAAAGCAGTGCAGCACATTCTGGTGCGCCATGAGCAGGCGGCAACCCATGCGGCTGATGGCTATGCGCGTGCCACGGGAAATGTGGGCGTGGCGCTGGTTACTTCCGGCCCCGGAGCCACCAACGCCGTTACCGGCATCGCCACGGCGTATATGGATTCCATTCCCATGGTGGTCATCACCGGCCAGGTGCCTGTGCCTTTCATCGGCAGCGATGCTTTCCAGGAAGTGGACATCACCGGCATCACCCGGCCCTGTGTCAAACACAATTTTCTGGTCAAACGGGTAGAAGATATCGCTGATACCATGGCCAAGGCATTCTATATCGCTAAGACCGGTCGCCCCGGCCCGGTGCTGGTGGATATCCCCAAGGATGTAACGGATCCGAGTGTTCGCGTGCCCTACGAGTACCCGAAAAAGGTCAGCATGCGCTCGTACAAGCCGGTGGAAAAAGGCAACACCCGCCAGGTGCGCAAGGCGGTGGATCTGATGGTAAAGGCGTTGCGTCCGGTGATCTATACTGGTGGCGGGGTGGTACTCGGCGAAGCCTCTGATGAATTGCGCAAACTGATTGAGCATACGGATTTTCCGGTTACCAATACGCTCATGGGGTTGGGATCCGTAGCCGCTTCTGACAGGCATTTTCTGGGCATGCTGGGTATGCATGGCACCTATGAAGCAAATATGGCCATGCATGAAGCGGATCTGATCATTGCTATCGGCGCACGCTTTGATGACCGGGTGACCGGAAAACTGGCGCAATTTTGCCCCAATGCAAAGATTGTGCATGTGGATGTGGATCCGGCGTCCATTTCCAAGAACGTGCGGGTGGACGTGCCCATCGTCGGGCAAGTCAAGCCCGTGCTCAAGGATATGCTCAAGTTCCTGCAGGAGCGCAAGACCGCCCCTGATGCGGCGGCGCTCAAGGAGTGGTGGGTGCGCATCAATGCCTGGCGCAGTGTGGATTGCCTGAGCTATGTAAACTCGGACAAGGTGATCAAACCCCAGTACGCCATTGAAACCCTGCACAAGGTCACCAAGCGCAGGAACTTCTACCTGACCTCGGATGTGGGCCAGCATCAAATGTTTGCTGCGCAGTTCTATCCCTTTGAAAAGCCGCGCCGCTGGATCAATTCCGGCGGTCTGGGCACCATGGGATTTGGCCTGCCCGCCGCCATGGGCGTGCAGCAGGCGTTTCCCAAGGCGTCGGTTGCCTGTGTTACCGGTGAAGCCAGTATCCAGATGTGCATACAGGAGCTGGCCACCTGTTCCCAGTACGATCTGCCGATCAAGATCGTCCTGCTGAACAATGGATATATGGGCATGGTGCGTCAGTGGCAGGAGTTCTTCTATGACAAGCGCTACTCGCATTCCTATGTGGATGCGCTGCCCGATTTTGCCAAATTGGCAGAGACCTATGGCCATGTGGGCATGACCATAGAGAACCCGGGCGACCTGGAGGCGGCATACAAGGAGGCTTTCAGCCTGAAAAACCGGTTGGTGTTCATGAATGTGATCATCGACCCGGAAGAAAATGTTTATCCCATGATCGAGGCGGGCAAGGGGCATCACGAAATGCACATGTCTCCGCATCTTTCTGCAGAACGGGAGCTGGCCTGATGAGACATATTATTTCCGTGCTGATAGAAAATGAATCCGGTGCGCTGGCCCGGGTTTCCGGGCTGTTTGCAGCACGCGGCTACAACATCGAGTCCCTGACTGTGGCTCCCACGGAAGATGCCACCTTGTCGCGCATAACTCTGGTTACCTATGGTGACGAGATGATCATCGAGCAAATCATCAAACAGCTCAACAAGCTGGTGGATGTGGTGAAGTTGCTGGATCTGTCTGATGGCCCACATATCGAACGGGAGCTGATGATGGTGAAGGTCAGGGCCGAGAAAAACAACCGCGAGGAAATGAAGCGCATGGCGGATATTTTTCGCGCCAATATCATCGATGTTACAGACTGCAGCTACACCATCGAACTGACCGGAGCCGGTGACAAGCTGGATGCTTTTCTCAAGGCGGTAAATGAAGACCTGATCATGGAAGTGGTACGTTCTGGTCCTCTTGGGATTACCCGGGGCGTGAAAGGGCTGGGTCTATAAACTGGCTTTCTGCCTGGTATGGTAAAACATGCCGGGCAGCTGAATTCTAACCATTGATTTACAGGTAATTACATGAGTATCAATATTTGCTATGACAAGGATTGTGATATTTCACTGATCCAGAACATGAAAGTGACTATCATCGGCTATGGTTCCCAGGGGCATGCCCATGCCAATAATCTAAAAGATTCCGGTGTGGATGTGGTTGTCGGGCTGCGGCCTGGTTCTGCTTCTGCTGTCAAGGCAGAGAATGTGGGCCTGACGGTAAAAGCCATTGATGAAGCAGTAAAGGGCGCAGATCTGGTGATGGTGCTGGCGCCAGATGAGCATCAGGCGGCGTTGTACAGAAACATTATTGAACCAAATATCAAGGAAGGTGCAGCATTGGCCTTTGCCCATGGTTTTGCTGTTCATTACAACCAGATCGTTCCCCGGGAAGATCTGGACGTGATCATGATTGCACCCAAGGCACCAGGCCATACGGTGCGCAGTGAGTTCCAGAAGGGAGGCGGCATTCCTGATCTGGTAGCTATCTACCAGGATGCCACCGGGACTGCCAAATCGGTTGCCCTTTCCTACGCCTCTGCCATTGGTGGTGGCCGTACCGGCATTATCGAGACCAGCTTCAAGGATGAAACAGAAACGGATCTGTTTGGTGAGCAGGCAGTGCTTTGCGGCGGTGCGGTAGAGCTGGTCAAGGCGGGTTTTGAAACCCTGGTAGATGCGGGATATGCGCCGGAAATGGCGTACTTCGAATGTTTGCATGAACTCAAGCTGATTGTGGATCTGATGTATGAAGGTGGTATCGCAAATATGAACTACTCCATTTCCAACAACGCAGAATATGGTGAATACATTACCGGCCCCAAGATCATCAATGAGGAAAGCCGCAAGGCAATGAAGGAAGCTCTGCATAACATTCAAACTGGTGAATACGCCAAGCAGTTTATTCTGGAGGGAGCTACCAATTATCCGTCCATGACCGCCTATCGCCGTCTGAATGCGGCCCATCCCATCGAGGAGGTGGGAGAAAACCTGCGTTCCATGATGCCATGGATCAACAAGATCGTGGACAAGAGCAAGAACTGAGGAGCTGTATTTACAGGGAATACAAGCCGGCGGATTCAGCCGGCTTGTATGTCTGTTGCGGGCTAGCCCGGACATTTCACCTGGATACTGAAATAACAACATAAGATGCTGTTTTTATTAACCATTGCATCTATATTAGCAAAGTGCAATATGTTATCGGATGTTTGTTAAGTCCGCCCTTGCACCGATCTTGTTGCCCAGAGACGATATTTCTTCACTCATCAATAGCTTGGGCTATTGATTCGATCAGAA
>JAJRUY010000346.1 GCA_024277555.1 Gammaproteobacteria bacterium
ACCACGCAGTTCTCGGAACGCGCCTTGCTGATGAGCATTTTCTGCACCGCCGGCAGTTCCGCATCACCGATTTCCACCCCCAGATCACCCCGCGCCACCATGATGGAATCGGAAGCTTCGATAATGTCCTCAATGACATCCAGGGCTTCCGCCCGTTCAATCTTGGAGATGATACCGCCCTTGCCACCGGCTTCCGTCAGCAGTTTGCGTGCCACATGCACATCATCCGCCGCGCGTACGAAAGACACGGCAACATAATCCGCCTCGATACTGGCGGCAAACTTGATGTCCTCCTTGTCTTTTTTGGTCAGCGCTGGCGCGGACAGGCCGCCCCCCTGCTTGTTAATGCCCTTCTTGTCGGAAAGCAGGCCACCTACGGTGACCTTGCAGCGCACTTCGGTAGCTATGACCTCATCTACCCAAAGCACGATCTGGCCGTCGTCCAGCAACAGGGTGTCTCCCCGGGAAACCTCTTCCGGCAGTGCCTTGTAGGTAACACTGACCCGCTCCTGGTTGCCGCTTTTCTTGCCCAGCGCCGTATCCAGAATAAAGTGGTCTCCTTCTTCAAGGTGTATCGGGCCGTCCTTGAAAGATCCGATACGGATTTTTGGTCCCTGCAAATCCACCAGCACACCCACCTGCCTGCCAGAAGCCCGGCAGCGGTTGCGGATGCGTTCTGCTCTTTCCGCATGTTCCGCGTGGGTGCCATGTGACAGATTCAGACGCACCACGTCCACACCAGCGGCAATTACTTCGTCCAGCACCTTGGGATCATCAGTGGCAGGTCCCAGCGTGGCTACAATTTTTGTACGTCTTGGCATAAATACTCTCGGTAAATATAGCGTCGACCACGGCATTGCGTAGTCGACAAGGATAAATCAGGTTTTGGCGCGCTCTTCCAGCATGGCAACCGCAGGCAATTTCTTTCCCTCCAGAAACTCGAGGAATGCACCACCGCCCGTAGAGATATAGGATATGCGATCTGCAATACCATATTTGTCCACAGCAGCCAGGGTGTCTCCGCCTCCGGCAATGGAGAATGCACTGGATTCGGCAATCGCCAGACCCAGGGTTCTGGTTCCTTCCCCAAACTGGTCGAATTCAAACACCCCAACCGGGCCGTTCCAGACAATAGTACCGGCGACTTTCATCATTTCACCGAACCTGGCAGCAGTTTCCGGGCCGATATCGAAAATCATGTCATCATCTTCGACATCTTCCACTTTCTTTACCACCGCCTCTGCATCTTCAGAAAACTCCTTGCCGACTACCACGTCCGTGGGAACCGGAATTTCACCACCCTTGGCTCTGGCTGCTTCCATCAGGCGTTTGGCCTCGTCAACCAGATCAGCTTCATACAACGACTTGCCTACGTTGTAACCGGCCGCTGCGATAAAGGTATTGGCAATGCCACCACCGGGAATGAGCTGATCCACCACCTTGGACAGGCTTTCCAGCACCGTCAGCTTGGTGGATACCTTGGAGCCACCGACGATGGCCGCCATGGGGCGCTCGGGATCTCCCAGCGCCTTGCCCAGTGCTTCCAGTTCTCCCGCCAGCAACGGCCCGGCGCACGCCACTGGAGCATAAACGCCAACGCCATGCGTGGATGCCTGGGCGCGGTGGGCAGTGCCGAAGGCATCCATTACATAAATATCGCACAGGGAAGCATACTTTTTCGACAACGCTTCATCATTGGTTTTTTCGCCCTTGTTGAAGCGTACATTTTCCAGCAATACCACCTGACCATTGTCCAACGCCGGTGCTTTCTCCAGATAATCAGAAACCAGCGGCACTTCCTGCCCTAAGGAGTCGCCAAGATAATCTGCCACCGGTTTAAGAGAAAACTCCGCTGCTGGCTCGCCTTCAGTGGGACGTCCTAGATGTGACATGAGCATGACTTTGGCGCCCTGTTCGATACAGTGCTTGATGGTGGGAATGGAGGCGCGGATGCGCTTGTCGGAAGTTACCTTGCCATCTTTTACTGGAACGTTTAGATCCTGGCGAATAAGCACACGCTTACCGGCCAAATCGAGATCGGTCATCTTGATCACAGACATGCTGACATCTCCTGCTGGAATATTGAATTTCAAAACATTTTGCAAAAACCCCGGTTTTTGCAAAATACCCTTGACCCGAATAGAACTTATCTTTAAGCCAAAAACAACCGTCATCCGGCGCATGCCGGGATCCAGGACGGCCAATTGCCCCTGGCATTCTGGATTCTGGCATGCGCCAGAATGACAAATGGCAAAGTCTTTGGATAAGTGCCATTCACCCTTGATCCAAAAACGCAGGGTGGAAACAATTCCACCCTGCGAGTATTGCCTAGTTCCTGGCGATGTGCTCCACGAAGCGCATCATGTTACAGGTATAGCCGTATTCATTGTCATACCAGGAAACCACTTTGACAAAAGTGCCGTCCAGAGCAATACCGGCGCCGGCATCAAAGATGGAGGAGGCGCTGAAGCCACGAAAATCAGTGGAAACCACCATGTCTTCGGTATATGCCAGAGTGCCTTTCATGGAACCTTCGGAGGCTTCCTTCATGGCGGCACAGATGTCTTCATAGGAAGCTTCCTTGTTCAGCTCTGCGGTCAGATCCACGACAGAAACATCAGAAGTAGGCACACGGAAAGCCATGCCGGTGAGCTTGCCATTGAGCCCGGGCAGAACCACGCCCACGGCTTTGGCTGCGCCAGTGGAAGAGGGAATGATGTTCTCCAGAATGCCGCGACCGCCACGCCAGTCTTTCTGGGAAGGACCATCAACGGTTTTCTGGGTAGCAGTTGCGGCGTGAACTGTAGTCATCAAGCCACGCTTCAGACCCCAGTTGTCATCCAGCACCTTGGCCACAGGAGCCAGGCAGTTGGTGGTACAGGAGGCTGCGGAAACGATGGCCTGGCCGGCATAGGTGTCATGGTTGACGCCGTATACGAACATCGGCGTACCGTCTTTGGAGGGCGCGCTTTGCACTACCTTTCTGGCTCCGGCATCAATGTGCTTCTGGCAACCTTCTTCGGTAAGAAAGAACCCGGTACTGTCGATAACAATGTCAGCACCCACTTGATCCCACTTCAGATCAGCAGGATCACGCTCGGCAGTAAGACGGATTTTCTTGCCGTCAATCACAAAGTTATCACCGTCTACACTCACATCCTTGGGGAAACGGCCGTGTACAGAATCATATTTGAGCATATACGCCAGGTAATCAGCTTCCAGCAGGTCGTTGATGCCGACAATCTCGATCTCCGGGAAATCATTGGTTACTGCGCGGAATACCATACGGCCAATGCGGCCAAAACCGTTAATACCGACTTTTATAGTCATAAGTTATCTCCAATTCTCCAGAAAAATACCAACAGGCGCTCTCCATGGGGGCAAAGCGCCAACACAATTACATTACGCCTTTAACCGCGCTCACAACGTGATCAACGGTGAAGCCGAAGTGCGGGAACAATTCATTCGCTGGTGCAGACTCACCGTAGCGATCAATACCTATCACCCGACCGGTACCGACATATTTGTACCAGAAGTCGGTAACACCAGCCTCCACCGCTACCCGGGCGGTAACGCCGGAAGGCAGCACGGATTCTCTGTATTCCTCATCCTGCTCATCGAAGACCTCGGTGCAGGGCATGGAAACCACGCGGATCTTCTTGCCTTCTTCCGTAAGCTGCTTGGCGGCACCCATGGCCAAGTCCACTTCGGAGCCAGTGGCGATGATGATGGCCTCTGGTGTGCCATCACAGTCTTGCAGGATGTAGCCACCATGGGCAATCAGGGAAAGCTGCTCGTCGGAACGTGCCTGATGAGGCAGACCCTGGCGGGAGAAGATCAGGCAGGAAGGGCCGCTTTTCTTCTCGATTGCGCACTTCCAGGCCACCGCTGTTTCCACTGCATCACAAGGACGCCAGGTGCTCATGTTGGGAATCAAACGCAGGGTGGAAATCTGCTCGATGGGCTGGTGAGTCGGGCCATCTTCACCCAGACCAATGGAGTCGTGGGTATAGACGAACAGGCTGCGGATGCCCATCAGCGCCGCCATGCGCAGAGCGTTGCGCGCATATTCGGAGAACATCAGGAAGGTGCCGCCGAAAGGAATGAAACCACCGTGCAAGGTGACACCGTTCATGATGGCGGACATGCCGAACTCGCGCACACCATAGGAAATATAGTTACCATCGGCAACCGTATCCGTGATGGTCTTTGCATCCGGCCAGGAGGTCAGATTGGACGGTGTAAGATCCGCTGAGCCACCGAGGAATTCAGGCAGAACCGCCGCATAGGCGGTAATCGACTTCTGGGAAGCCTGGCGGGTGGCGGGGCTGGCGGCGGCTTCGTCAGTCGCCTTGATGTAGTCATCCGCCACCTGCTGCCAGTTGTCCGGCAGATCACCATTCATGCGGCGCTCGAATTCGGCAGCCAGCTCGGGATGGGCAGCCTTGTAGGCGGCAAATTTCTCGTTCCAGCTGTCTTCGGCAGACTTGCCTTTTTCTCTGGCATCCCATCCGGCATAGATTTCGTCGGGGATCTCGAATGGCGCATACGGCCAGCCCAGGTTTTCGCGGGTTGCCTGGATCTCTTCGTCACCCAGGGGAGCGCCATGGCAATCGTGGGAACCACAAAGATTGGGGGCGCCATAACCAATCACGGTCTTGCAACAAATCAGGGTAGGCTTGTTGTTGACGGATTTGGCCTCGTGAACCGCCTTGTCAATCGCCTCGGCATCATGACCGTCCACATCACGAATCACATGCCAGCCGTAAGCCTCGAAGCGCTTGGGTGTGTCATCACGGAACCAGCCTTCGGTATGTCCATCGATGGAAATGCCATTGTCATCCCAGAATGCGATCAACTTGCCCAGACCCCAGACACCGGCCAAGGAGCAGCTTTCGTGGGAAATGCCTTCCATCATGCAACCATCACCAAGGAAGGTGTAGGTGTAATGGTCAACGATATGGTGGCCATCACGGTTGAACTGGGCCGCCAGGGTGCGCTCGGCAAGCGCCATGCCGATGGCATTGGTGATGCCTTGTCCCAGAGGGCCGGTGGTGGTCTCCACCCCCGGGGTGTAACCATACTCCGGGTGACCCGGGGTTTTCGAATGCAGCTTGCGGAAATCTTTCAGGTCATCAATGCTCAAATCGTAACCGCTCAGATGCAACAGGGAATAGATCAGCGTGGAACCATGGCCGTTGGACAGCACAAACCGGTCACGATCCGCCCATGCGGGGTTGGAGGGGTTGTGTTTCATGTGGCCGTTCCACAACACTTCGGCGATATCCGCCATACCCATGGGTGCACCGGGGTGACCGGAGTTTGCTTTTTGAACAGCATCCATACTCAGAGCACGGATAGCATTGGCAAGATCTTTACGCGAGGACATAAGCCCCTCCCTATGATTTCAAGCTGATAGAAAACCCTTCCCTCCAATAAAACCTGGAAGGCTGGATTCAGAACATACGGGGACCTGTGTGGCCGCCCCCTGAAAAAAAACCGGATATCTTGGGAAAAAAACAGTGCTTGCCGCAGACCGGCAATCACCGATGTTTTCTAAAAATACCCATAAAACATAACTTGACCAAAAACTCCTCTGGCTACAAGACCAAGGCCAAAAATAGCACAATTCGGGATGCCGGGGTGCATTCTTCAACAGCCACAGCAAGCAACCCCCAAGCCCCATAAAGAAAGACTTTACTCACAGGCAGTCAGTCATCAATCCATTTTATGGAGCAGCCCATGCCGGGAATCTGCTCTTCAGGTCCTTTTCCGGTCTGCGCTACCTGCCGCATGGCCTCAAACAAATCCCGGCGGGCATCCTCAGGTGCGGTTTCCTTGCGACTGGCATCCAGACGCCCACGATACTGCAGCTGCAGATCGGCGTTGTAACCAAAGAAATCCGGCGTACACACGGCTCCGTAAGCTTTCGCCACCTGCTGGCTCTCGTCCAGCAAATAAGGAAAAGAAAAATTGTTTTCCTGCGCTACCTTTTGCATGTTCTCGAAGGAATCCTCTTCATACTGGTGCGGGTCATTGGACATGATGGCGACTGCGTTGACGCCCAGATCCCGCAAGTCACGGGTATCCCGCACCAGGCGCCCCAGAATGGCTTTTACATACGGACAATGGTTGCAGATGAACATCACCAGCAAACCCCTTTCCCCCCTGCAATCCTCCAGCGTCCAGACTTTACCATCAACACCAGGGAGGGCAAAATCAATCGCAGGCGCACCAAATTCACATACTGGGGTTTGTAAAGAAACCATAAGATCCTGACATCCGGTTGATCATGTTGTAGCCGGATAGTTTACCAACAGCGCGGCAAAATAAAAAGTTGACAATTCTTCGAGGATGACGATAATCCTCAGTCATGCGCCAATTTGAACTCAGATTGCGGGCGCTATACAAATGCAGCTAAAGCGAGCTTCCGGCAAAAATGCCGAGAAACCCGTCTTTGTTGCACAAGACGGGTTTTTTATGTACAGGATGTACGGTATGCCGCGAGCGCAGGGCGCTGGAATTGTTCCGAGCAATTCCAGCATTTCCTCCATCCATGGAGGTCAAGCGCAGGAGCGGCGCTATGGGACTATAAAACTATGAGTGACTTTACCTTTACTTCCGAGTCTGTGTCCGAGGGACATCCCGACAAGGTGGCTGACCAAATCTCTGATGCTGTTCTCGATGCCATCATCGAGCAGGATGAAAATCCCCAGCACGCCCGCGTGGCCTGTGAAACCATGGTCAAGACCGGTGCGGTCATCGTCGCCGGAGAAATCACCACCGATGCCTGGGTGGATCTGGATGAACTGGTACGCAAGGTGATCTGCGAAATCGGCTACACCAGCTCGGATGTGGGATTCGACGGCAGCACCTGCGCGGTAATGTCACTCATCGGCAAGCAATCGAGCAACATCGCCCAGGGAGTGGATCGGGAAAAACCGGAAGACCAGGGTGCCGGCGACCAGGGCATGATGTTCGGCTACGCCACCAACGAAACCGACGTGCTGATGCCTGCACCCCTCACTTATTCCCACCGCCTGGTGCAGCGCCAGGCGGAAATGCGCAAGAGCAAGGTGCTACCGTGGCTGCGTCCCGACGCCAAAAGCCAGGTGAGCATGCACTATCAGGACGGCAAGATCGTTGGTGTGGATGCCGTTGTGCTATCCACTCAGCATGACCCCGGCATCGAATTGCACGACCTGCAGGAAGCGGTGATGGAAAACATCATCAAGCCCGTGCTGCCGGAGGAGTGGATCACCAACAATACCCGCATTCACATCAACCCCACCGGCACATTCGTCATCGGCGGCCCGGTAGGGGACTGCGGACTCACCGGCAGAAAGATCATTGTGGACACCTATGGCGGCGCGGCCCGTCACGGCGGAGGCGCATTCTCCGGCAAGGATCCTTCCAAGGTGGATCGCTCCGCAGCCTATGCCGGGCGCTATGTGGCCAAGAATATCGTCGCCGCAGGTCTGGCGGATCGCTGTGAAATTCAGGTATCCTATGCCATCGGCGTGGCCAAGCCCACATCGGTTTCCATCAACACCTTTGGCACCGCCAAGGTGACGGACAAGCTGATCGAGGATCTGATAGGCAATCATTTCGATCTGACCCCTTGGGGAATCAGCCAGATGCTGGATCTGATCCGCCCCATCTACCGCCAGACAGCCGCCTACGGGCACTTTGGACGGGACTACGACGAAGCCACGGGCGCTTTTAGCTGGGAGCGCACCGACAAAGCGGCGGCATTGAAGGCAGACGCCGGAATATAAGTACATCAGCCTGTACCGAGGAGCGCTGCGACAGGATCTTCCTGCCAGGCTCGGTACAGGTTCATGAGAACAAACGGCGCTCATCATTTAACATTTTTACCGAGGTTGAATCATGAGCAACGAAGACTACAAAGTAGCTGACATGTCCCTGGCCGACTGGGGACGCAAGGAAATCGCCATTGCCGAAACGGAAATGCCCGGCCTGATGGCGCTGCGCGCCAAGTACGGTGACAGCAAGCCCCTGTCCGGCGCACGCATTGCCGGCTCCCTGCATATGACCATCCAGACAGCAGTTCTGATCGAAACTCTGACTGCCCTGGGCGCCGAAGTGCGTTGGGCATCGTGCAATATCTACTCCACCCAGGATCATGCTGCGGCAGCCATCGCCGCGGACAGCGTACCGGTATTTGCCTTCAAGGGCGAAACCCTCACCGAATACTGGGACTACACCCACCGCATCATGCAATGGGCCGATGGTGGCACTCCCAACATGATTCTGGATGACGGCGGCGATGCCACCCTGCTCATCAATCTGGGAGCCAAGGCGGAAAAGAATCTTTCGGTGCTGGACAATCCAAGCAGCGAAGAGGAAGAAGTGCTGTATGCGGCGATCAAAAAACGTATCGGGGAGCAGCCCGACTGGTATTCCAATATTCTCAAGAACATCAAGGGAGTAACCGAGGAAACCACTACCGGCGTACACCGCCTTTACCAGATGGCGGAAAACAACGACCTGCCCTTCCCGGCGTTCAACGTCAACGATTCGGTCACCAAATCCAAGTTCGACAACCTCTACGGCTGCCGCGAATCCCTGGTGGACGGCATCAAGCGCGCCACGGATGTGATGATTGCCGGCAAGATCGCGGTGGTGCTTGGCTATGGCGACGTGGGCAAGGGCTGCGCCCAGTCCCTGCGCGGCCTGGGTGCTACCGTATGGATTACGGAAATCGACCCCATTTGCGCATTGCAGGCGGCGATGGAAGGTTATCGTGTAGTCACCATGGACGAAGCTGCTTCCCAGGGTGACATCTTCGTCACCGCCACCGGCAACTTCCATGTCATCGACCATGACCACATGGCGGCGATGAAAAACCAGTCCATCGTCTGCAACATCGGGCATTTCGACAACGAAATCAATGTCGCCAGCCTGGAGCAATACCAGTGGGAAGAAATCAAGCCCCAGGTGGATCACATCATTTTCCCCGATGGCAAGCGCATCATCCTGCTGGCTCAGGGCCGCCTGGTGTATCTGGGCTGCGCCACCGGCCATCCCAGCTTCGTCATGTCCAACTCCTTCACCAACCAGGTGCTGGCGCAGATGGAGCTGTTCAACCAGACCGGCCAATACAAAAACGAGGTCTATGTCCTGCCCAAGAAGCTGGACGAGGAAGTCGCACGCCTGCATATCGACAAGATTGGCGTCCGTCTCACGCAGCTTTCCAGGGTTCAGGCTGACTACATTGGTGTTCCCGTGGAAGGCCCGTACAAACCCGATCATTACCGCTACTGAGGGCAGGCTGCCGGATTTCATCTTCGTGAATCCCGGCAGCTGTTTCAACCATGGATACAGCAAATAAAGAAACACCCGCCATCAGCTTCGAGCTGTTTCCGCCCAAGACTGAAAAGGGCATGGAAAATCTCAAGCAGGTGGTGCTGAAACTCAGGCGGCTGGAACCCCAGTATTTCAGCGTCACCTATGGCGCCGGAGGCTCTACCCAGGAGCGCACCTTTTCCACCGTGGACTGGCTGCGTGAGCAGGGTATAGATACAGCACCACACCTGTCCTGCATCGGTACAGAAAAAAATGAGATCCTGGAGATTCTCAAGCACTACCAGGCGCAAGGCATAAGGCGCATCGTTGCCCTGCGCGGGGATCTGCCCTCCGGTTCCGGCCTCGGCGGGTTGGGCGAGTTGAACTTTGCCAACGAGCTGGTGGCCCTGATCCGACAGTCTTTCGGCGATGATTTTCATATCGAGGTCGCTGCCTATCCCGAGTTCCACCCCCAGGCGGAAAACGCCAGCCTGGATCTGGACAACTTCAAACGCAAGGTGGAAAGCGGCGCCCACGGGGCAATTACCCAGTATTTTTACAATGCGGATGCCTACTGGCGTTTTCTCGACGACTGCAAGCAACGGGACATAGAAATACCCATTGTTCCAGGCATCATGCCGATTACCAACTACAACTCACTGGCACGTTTTTCCGATGCCTGCGGCGCAGAGATCCCGCGCTGGATCCGCAAGCGCCTGGAATCCTACGGGGATGATTTGAGCAGCATCCAGGAATTTGGAGCAGAAGTAGTTACGCAGCTTTGCCAGCAGCTCCTCGATGGCGGCGCACCGGGGCTGCATTTCTACACCATGAACCAATCCGGCAGCGTACTGCAAATCTGCTCGGCACTCGGATTGCCAGATGGTACGACCGCCGCGTAACTGGATCCCGCTGTCCCTGGCTGTGGGAGACGAGATACAACTCCCCGACCAGGTCGCCCACCATGTACGGCAGGTGCTGCGCATGAAGCAGGATCAGGAAATCATCCTGTTCAACGGCGCGGACGGCAGAGACTACCGGGCTAGCCTGGTTCAGGTAGACAGAAAAGTGGTAGCCGCCAGGATCACCTCCGCCAGCAAGACAGAACCCCGAGCACCGCTCTCCATTCGGCTGGCTCTGGGTATTTCTCGCGGGGAACGCATGGATCTGGCCTTGCAGAAAAGCGTGGAGCTGGGGGTGGAGCAAATCACCCCCTTGTTTACGGAGCGCACCCAGGTAAAGCTTTCTGCCGAGCGACAGAAAAAACGCCTGGTGCACTGGCAGGGAATCATCATTAGCGCCTGTGAGCAATGTGGACGGCGGCGCCTGCCCATATTGCTTCCTGCGCAAAGCTACCGCCAGTGGCTGGAACACAAGGAGGAAAATATATTGCTTCTGGATCCAGGCGCAAAACTCAGCCTTGCCAGCATTGGCAAGCCGGAATCCAGCCTGTGTTTTCTCAGTGGCCCCGAAGGGGGATTCAGCTCAGGGGAAATAAAAGCCGCGCTTGTCGCCGGATGCCCCCTGGTGCGTCTGGGACCGAGAGTGTTGCGCACGGAAACTGCGCCCCTGGCGGCAATTGCCGCCGCCCAGACCCTATGGGGTGACTTTCTGTAACAGCGCCCCCAAGCGTTCCAGGTCAGGAATCAGCACTTCCGCGTCCTGCACCCTCACCCGGTCGCTGATGGGCCAGTCATCCGGCCAGGGATCACCGTCAACCACTTCGAGATTTTCCTCATTCAGCGTCACCAGACGCGGCATTCCCGTGGCTTCGATGCCAATGAAGGGGGTTTTCAGTTTGTCGGAAAACACATGCACGATGATGATGCGCTTGCGCCCGCGCTTGCCTTCCCGCTCCACGCCGAGTACGCGCTCCATGGATACCAGGGGCAGCACCAGGTTCCTCCAGGAAAAACTGCCCAGCAACCAGCTCGCCTCAGTGGTGTTCTCGTTGATTTCCCGATATCCCAGAATTTCGATTACCGCTGCCGCTGGAAGCAACAAGGGCATTTGCCGCTGCGGAATCAGCAGCCCCTGCAGATCGGTTGCCGCACCAGACTCAACGCTATGCATCGCTATTCTCCGCCAGCAGGGTGTAGATATTCTCCAGCAAATCGGTTTCCTGGTAGGGCTTGCCCAGGTAACGATTTACGCCCAGCTCCATGGCGCGCTCACGGTGTTTTTCACCGGTGCGGGAGGTAATCATGATGATGGGGATATCCGCCAGATCCGGCGTATTGCGAATATGGCGCGCCAGCTCATAGCCATCCATGCGCGGCATCTCGATATCCAGCAGCATGATATCCGGCTTCGCTTCCTGCAGGACGGTGATGGCATCCACTCCATCGCGTGCGGTAAGCACCTGCATGTTGTGGCGCTCCAGCAAACGGCTGGTAACCTTGCGCACGGTGATGGAGTCGTCCACCACCATCACCGTTATGCCTGCTGTCTCTTCTTCCTGCTCGACAATGGGTGCCTGGGTGACTACATCCGAACGCACCAAGGCGTTTACATCCAGCAGCAGCGCAATCTTGCCGTCCGCGAGAATGGTGCCGCCGGTAAACCAGCGCACACCGCTAAGTTGCGCCCCGATGGATTTGACCACCACCTGATAGTTGCCCAGCAGCTGATCAAGCTGAATCGCCATGCGCTGTTCGCCGGAGCGCACCAGCAACAACGGATACCACTTTACGTTTTCCTGAATCACCGGCTCGGAAATACCCAGCATGGCACCAAGGTAGCGAACCGGATATTGATGCCCTCCATATTCGATTCCCTCCGTATATCCCTTGTAACAGGAGAGCAGATCCTTGCGGGAAACCCGAATGATAACTTCTGCAGAACCATGAGGGATCGCCAGCACCTCATCGGCAACCTGCACCAGCAGAGCCTCAGAGATCGCCAGGGTAAAAGGCAGGCGGATGACAAAACTGCTGCCCTGACCACGCTGGGAAAGAATCTCCAAAGAGCCTCCCAGCTGCTTGATTTCACTTACCACCGCATCCATGCCAACGCCACGGCCCGCCACCTGGGTCACCTCTGTCGCAGTGGTGAAACCGGGCTGCAGTATAAATTGATACAAGGCATCGTCGTTCACTTCCGTATCAGCCTCCAGCAAGCCATTGGCGACGGCCTTGTTGCGAATGGCCTCACTGTCCAGCCCGGCACCGTCGTCGGAGATGCTCAGCACCACCTCGGTGCCTTCCCTGGACAACACCAGGGAAACTCTGCCGCTCTCTGGCTTGCCGTGGGCGGCGCGCTGCTCCGGCGGCTCAATGCCATGAGCAACGGCGTTGCGCAGCAAATGCTCCAAAGGCCCCATGATTCGATTGAGTATGGTGCGATCAATTTCTCCTTCCGCCCCCTGCACATGCAGCTCCGCCTTCTTGCCCAGATTCTGGGCGGTCTGGCGCACCACGCGCTGCAGCCTGGACGCCTGGCGGTTGAACGGCACCATGCGACTGCGCAGCAGCCCGTCCTGCAGATCATTCGTCACCCGCGCCTGCTGCAACATCAGGGTATCAGCATCCCGAGTCTGATCGCTCAGGGTATCACCGATGTTGGAAAGATCGTTGATGGTTTCCGACAACGCCCGGGACAGTTGCTGCAGGGTGGAATACTGATCCATTTCCAATGGATCAAAATCCTGGTAGCGCTTGCTCTCGCTTTCCCGCTCATGGCGCGAACGAACCTGCACTTCGGTTTCCAGCTCCAGGGCACGCAACTGCTTGCGCAGGCGGGAAATAGTGTCGTTGAGTTCCCGCAGGTCGCTCTGCACGGTCTTGTTATGCTGCTCCAGACGGGCACGGTAGATACTCACCTCGCCAGCGTTATTTACCAGCTGATCGAGCAGTTCTGCCAGCACCCTGACACGCTCTCCCTTGCCTGCCAGTTCCTCTTCCGCCTGTAGCGGTGGTGGACGATGCTTTGCCCTGGTGGGAATTTCGCCTGCCGGGAAAGGCAGCACCTTTCCTTCAACATCCAACAGCTCACTATCACCCAATAGCGCGGATTCAGTGAGCATTTGTGAATCCATCATAAATGACGAATCCATCTGGGTATCAACAATGGTGCTGGCTTCCGACATCTGGGAGTTGCTTTGCGACAACAGGGACTCGGAGGTACGCTCTTTACCCGCTTCGGGCAACTGCCATTGCTCGTCTGCAGCCGCCTGCTCCAGAGCCTGGGTAAGGTCTGCAAGTACCGGCACGGCTCCAGATCGCTGCAGCTGATCGATGGTGGTTTCGAGGGCATCCAGCCCCTGTCGCACCAAGGGAACCAGTTCGTCTTTAGGCGCAAGATCACCGGAGGCCAGATTTTCGAACAGGGATTCGAGGGCATGGCTTAGATCCCCCAGGGAAAACAGCCCGGCAAAACGTGCGTTCCCCTTGAGGGTGTGCAGGTTGCGCATCCATCCGTCAATGGGAGCCTGGGCGGTAAGATCTTCCTGCCACTGTGCATAGAATTCTTCCAGCTGTTCACTCAGCTCACCGGCTTCTTCGAGGAAGATTTCCAGCATTTCCGGATCGACGTCCGGTTTGATCACTGTGAAAGCTGGCTCTGTCTCTTTTGATGCAGACTCCAGGGAGACCTCAGGAACAAGCCCTCCCTCTTCATGCCAGGATTCGGAAAGCAGAATGGATTCAGGCTCTTCATCCATATGCCCGGCAACCAGCTGCTGCATACCCTGAGCAAGACTGCCGGCGATTTCTATCTGCGCCGTCAGATCCGGCAGCTTGCCATTCAGGTGCAGCATATCCAGAGCACTCTCAACGTCCTCAAGCACTTGGGCTATGCTGTTTTTGGTATCTTCATCCACCTCTCCCCGGGTTTCCAGAAGCACCTCAAAAAATGATTCCAGGCCTTGCAATACTTCACCCAGGGACCCAAAACCAGCCAACCGGGCACCACCTTTGAGGGCATGTAGATCCCTGTAAATTTGCACTCCGGCTTCGGACAAGGGGCTTTCCCGCCATGCCACCATGTGTTCCGCCAACTGCGGGAATATCTCTCCAGCTTCCTCGAGGAACACCTCTCGGGTTTCGCGCTCCGGGGCCAGATCAGAGAAGATTTCACTGTCCGCTCCGGCCTGTAGCTCTGAAATCGCGCCGGGCAAGGCATGATCTTGCTGGCGAATATCTTCCGCCAGCTCTTCCCAGCCATCAATTTCGACACTGGGCGTGTTAATTGCTTCCAGCATGCGCTGCAAGGCAGCCCTGAACCGCCTGAACAGCTCCAGCACCTGCTCATCACAAACAAGGGACAGCTGATGCATGTGCTTGCAATATTGCTCCATTTCCCCTGCCAGCGCGGCCATGGGAAGCACCTCAGCAAGGTGCGAACTTCCATGCAAGGTATGCACGGCGCGAACCACATCCGTGCCAACGGTGCAGCCATCACATTGCGCCATGAATTCATCAATAACAGCAAGATGGGTTGCGGATTCGGCCTTGAATATCTCAACCAGATCCTCCGCCAGCAAGATAGAGGAATGTTCCAGCTCGCTTTCTGCTGCACCTGCTTCATCACCACTCTGCTCAGTCAGTTCTTCGGTAATCGGCTCTTCCAGGCCGGCAAATTCAGAATCAGCCAGCTCTTCAGCAGCTGTTTCCACCTCTTCCGGCTGCCCCGTTCTTTCCGTCAGAGCAAAACCGCGGCGCCCCAGCGCTGCAACATCAATGTTTATGGACGCTCCTTCGGCCTGGGCCTTGACCAGTACAGGCACCGTCGCTATGACGTCATCGAGGTATGCAATTACCTCTTTGTCAGGTAGTACGCTGCCTTCCATGATGTGATTCAGCAGGTGTTCCACCGCCCAGGAGAATTCACCGATAATATGCGCCCCCACCATGCGCCCGCTGCCTTTGAGGGTATGGAATGATCGCCGGAAATTCTGCAACGCCTGCTCATCGCCATGATCTGCTTTCCATAGTGGGTAGTGGTTCTGAATCACTTCCAGCTCTTCTGCCGCCTCTTCCATGAAGATATCGAAAATATCCGGGTCGATCTCATCCATTTGCAGAGTAACCCCGGCATCTTCCATTTCCGGGGTTTTTGTTTCTGTACTCTCTTCTGCGGATATTTCCCCTGGCTCGGGCGCGGCCTCCTGCTCTTCATTTACGAAGTCTTCCCCAGGAACACCCTCCTCAGACAACAGCTCGGAAGCAAACTGCTGATCTTCCGGCAGCTCATCCGAGAGCATGGAATCTGTAAACAGTTCCTGATCGGCAGGGCGCTCCCTGGTTTCCTGCTCCTCAAATTCCGGGTGCGCCTGAGCCTCTTCCGCCGCTTCTTCCGAGGTCAGCCTGAGCAAAGCTTCTGCGGCATATTCCGTAAACTGCTCCAGCTTGCTGCGCTTTTCAAGACGAGCCTCCAGGTAATATTCAATACCCGCAAACAGATCTACCAGAGAGCTCTGCTGAACGCTGTTCAGCTGCATCTCCTCGTTGCTCAGATCACGCAGGACGGGTTCGGCCTGACGCATCAGGTCGGCCACAATATCCAGATTGGCCAGTTCGAATACGCCTACCAGCTTGTGCACGCTGTCGGCAACATCAACCAGGCCGGCACTGTCAACCGAACCTCGAAGATAGCGCTCCACACCCGACTTGATCTGTGAGAATTCGGTAAACGCCTCGGAAATAACCGCCACGACACTTTCTTCAGTCTCCTGGTCATGTGCCGCTTCCAGCTCCTGTTGCGAGTCTGCGCTGGATACGCCCCCGGCGCCGGACGCAGTCAGCGCAGATTCGACTTCCACGATAACCGTGGCAATCTGCATCAGCTGCTCGTCATCCAGCAGCTCTTTGGCAGTCTCGGCTTCAGACAGATTGCCCGCCACTGCAGAAAGCTTTTCTCGCAAGGAACCTCGACCCAACATTCCAAGGGTGTCCCCCGCTTTGAGTAGCTGCTCGCTCAACCCTTGCAGGCGACGTGTTTCTTCCCTGTCGCCACGAATATAAAGATCCAGGGCTTCTTTTACCTGCAGCAGATCCTCCAGCAATGCATCGGCTACGGCTTGCAGCACATTTTCATCTGCTCCCATGCTGGCTTCTGCCGGGGATTTATGGATCTGGTCGGGGAAGCTGTTAGCCAGGTCTGCGGTGCGTTTTACCGTCAGCACCACGGGATTGACCGAATGCGAGCGTGAAACGAAATACAGCAGGTTTTTCAGCAGATCCGTGGGGAAGTCCGTTACGGTTACCTCTTCTCCATCTTCTGCCAGTCGCTTCAATACGCGATCAACCCGGCTGAACAACTGCTTTACGTCGGCATCAGCAGTAAATTCGCCGTCAACAAGAGTAACTACCAGTGCCTCTCCTGCATCCATCAGGCGGCGCAGACGCAAGGTACCAGCCACCGCATTGATCTTTTGCAGGACATCCAGAACTTCGTGCAAACCCTGATCCAGGTTATTGTCCCGATACCAGAGCAGCAGCCCTTTGTGGTAACGGTTACGCAGCCTGCGTATGATTCCGGGCAATTGCTCGTTCCCTGACCCGGGAACTACAGGCTCGCGCTCTACCAGGCGATCGAGGTTCGGCGCATAGAGCACCACTTCCGATGCCGGCGCCACGTTGCGCAGCGCACGCAAATCATTCAGTACGGGCAACAGCACCAGGGGAATATCCGGCTCGCCCTTTTCCAGACGCTGCAAATAGGGCGGCAGCTGAACCAGACCCAGCATCAGGGATTCTGCGATACGCTCACTGCCGGAAAACTCCCCATCGGCCAGCAGCCGGGCGACACGCTCCATTTCCTCTACCAGCATGCCGGCTCCGTAGACCTGCACCATGCGCAGGGTTCCCAGGAGCTGATGCACATGCTTCAGGTAAACCTGGATGCCATCGCCACTGAAGCCAGCACTCACATACTCTTCCAGTGCCTGGCGGGCAAGGAGTATGGTTTCATCCATACCCTCCTTCACCCAGCGCAAGGTGGCGTAATCAGGCTTTTCCACGTCAGTCATCAAAGATCCCCAGGATGAGCTACAGAGTGCCCCAGGCAATCCTGGTCAAGCAGGAAACGACCAACCAGGACAAACTGAAAGCACATTCAAACTGTACCGTTACATTTTTTCCGGAAGCACAAAGCCAGCAACAGACTGACGCAGACGGTTGGTCTTTTCCGCCAGTTCGCCGATTTCGGCTGCTGCATTGGCGGTGCCGTCTGTTGTCTGCTGGGTGATTTCCTGGATAACGCCCATGGTATCGTTCAGCTGGCGGGCTTCAGCAGATTCCTGCTGGGCTGAATCGGCCAGCTTGGTGATGATCCCGGCAATTTCATTGGATACTGTCTCGATTTCCTGCAATGCAGCATCCGCATCCTCAGCCAGACCGGCCCCACTTACCACCTCTGTGGTACTGGCTTCCATTGAGCTGACTGCTTCGTTGGTATCTGCCTGGATGGTTTGCACCAGTGCCTCGATCTGCTTGGTCGCATTGGCGGATCGCTCCGCAAGGCGCTGTACTTCATCCGCAACTACCGCGAAACCACGACCGGCCTCACCCGCCATCGCCGCCTGCATGGCGGCATTCAATGCCAGGATGTTGGTCTGGTCAGCAATATCCTCGATCAGCTCAACGATATTGCCGATTTCCTGGGAGCTCTCGCCAAGGCGCTTGATGCGTTTGGAGGTTTCCTGGATTTGTTCACGAATATTGTCCATGCCGTTGATGGTACGGCGCACCGCTTCACCACCTTTGGACGCCAGTTCTACCGAATTTTCTGCAACCTGTGCAGATTCTGTAGCGTTATTCGACATATCTTCAAGAGCAACCGTCATCTTGTCGATGGTGGAGCTGGCTCCGGTTATCTGCTCACGCTGATGCTCGGCGGCATCCGCCAGATGCATGATGGTGGCCTGAGTATCCTGGGCAGATCCGGATACTTCTTCAGTGGTCTGGTTGATGGATTCAACCACTTCGCGCATGGCTTCAATCGCATAGTTGATGGAGTCGGCGATGGCACCGGTAATGTCTTCTGTTACCGTAGCCTGTACCGACAGGTCACCATCCGCCAGGTCACCCATTTCATCCAGCAGGCGGCGAATCGCTTCCTGGTTTCTCTGGTATTGTTCAGCGGTAACCTGCTCACGCTTGCGCGCCTGACCAATCAAAACCAGTCCAAGCAAAATCAGCAGAGCAGGGATCAAGGCTCCCAGTGTCGTCACCAAGGTAGT
>JAJRUY010000347.1 GCA_024277555.1 Gammaproteobacteria bacterium
CTGTGGAATCCATGGTGCGGATGATAGAACTGGCCCGCCAGTTTGAGACCCAGATAAAGATGATGAAAACAGCGGAAGAGAATGATGCCGCCGCTTCCAAACTGATGAGCATGAGTTGATGTGGCTTCAGCACCTGCGAAGCCAATGCTACACCTGCTGCACATAGTCAACAGGTATTAAACAGGAGAAATACGATGAACTCTGCATTATGGATTGCAAAAACAGGCCTGGAGGCGCAGCAAACGCGCATGGCCACCATTTCCAACAATCTGGCAAATGCCAGCACCAACGGTTTCAAGCGTTCCAGGGTGGTATTTTCTGATCTGCTCTACCAGAATCTAGCGCAGGTAGGGGCACAATCTTCACAGGACACCCAGCTGCCTTCCGGTCTGAACCTTGGCACGGGTGTACGCACTGTGGCGACAGAAAAACTCTTTACCCAGGGAAATATCATGCAAACCGGCAATGCACTGGATGTTGCCATCCAGGGGCGGGGTTTCGTACAGATTCTCATGCCTGACGGTTCTCTGGCGTACAGCCGGGACGGCACCATGCAAATGGATGCGCAAGGCCAACTGGTCACCTCCATGGGCTATCCTGTGCAACCTGGTATCAGCATTCCCGCCGACGCCCAAAGCATCACCATTGGTTCTGACGGAACAGTATCGGTAGTGACGGCCGGCTCTTCTGCACCCACTCAGGTGGGCAATGTTCAGTTGGCGGATTTTATCAATCCGGCGGGGTTGCAGGCGATTGGTGACAATCTTTATCTCGAATCAGGCTCCAGTGGCGCACCCCAGGTTGGCACTCCGGGGTTGAATGGTCTGGGTACTCTGATTCAGGGTTCGCTGGAAAGCTCCAACGTCAATACAGTGGAAGAACTGGTGAACATGATCGAAACCCAGCGCGCCTACGAGATGAATTCCAAGGCTATTTCTACAGCAGACCAAATGCTGCAATATGTGAACAACAATCTGTAGGAGACATGAGCATGAGCAATCGACAACTATACAAATTGCCTCTGGCCGGTGTGGTGTTGGGACTATTGTTGCTGACTGGTTGCTCGATTCCCATAAAGGGGGATACAAAATTTGTTGCTACACCGCCGGCACATGTTGCTCTGGCGCCATCTTCCAGCGGTGCAATTTACCAGGCGGATACCGCCTTGAGATTGTTTGAGGATCTGAAAGCAAGGAAGGTAGGCGACATTCTCACCATAGTGCTGAACGAACGCACTAATGCCGAGAAGAAGGCAGATACATCAGTGGACAAGTCTTCAGAGTCCAGCATCGGGATTCCGAAAATATTCGGGAAGATGATAATTGATATGGAAAATGACGTAAGCGGTGGTCACAAATTTGCAGCAGAAGGCGACAGCAAGCAGAGCAACAAACTGGAAGGGAGCATTACCGTCACCGTGTCCCGGGTGCTGAGTAACGGCAATCTGGTGGTGCAGGGAGAGAAATGGATCACCATCAACCATGGTGAAGAGTACATTCGTCTTCGTGGCATTGTACGTCCCCTGGACATTGGGCCGGACAACAGCATTTCTTCTACCAAGGTAGCGGATGCCCAGATTCTTTATGGCGGTCGGGGCGCCCTGGCTCGGGCCAACAAACCTGGCTGGCTGACCGAGTTTTTCCTTAGTCCGCTGATGCCGTTCTGATGCGGCAATTTCAAAGGTAAGTAACATGAAAGCAATTTTCCTGGCTGTTATTGTACTACTAAGTTTTGTTGGCGCTTCCGCGCAGGCAGAAAGAATCAAAGATCTGACTTCTGTTGCTGGTGTGCGTGAAAATCAGCTGGTGGGGTATGGCTTGGTGGTTGGGTTGGATGGCACAGGCGACAAGACCAGCCAGACCCAGTTTACGGCGCAAAGCCTGAAAAGCATGCTGGCCCAGCTTGGCGTGGTAGTGCCTCCCGGGGTAAATCCCAAACCCAAGAATGTGGCAGCGGTGATGATCAGTACCAGTCTGCCACCGTTCGCCAAGCCTGGACAAATGATTGATGTGACCGTTTCCTCTTTGGGCAATGCCAAGAGCCTGCGTGGCGGCACCTTGCTGATGGCTCCGTTGAAAGGTGCAGACGGCAGGGTGTATGCCATCGCCCAGGGCAACCTGATTGTGGGCGGGTTGGGCGTGGAAGGCAGCGATGGATCAAAGGTGACGGTAAATATTCCCAGCGTGGGACGTATCCCCAATGGTGCTACGGTGGAACGGACAGTGGCCAGTCCTTTTGCCAGCGCCGACAAACTGGTGCTGAATTTGCACGATGCCGATTTCACCACAGCGCATCGGGTGGTGAAGGCAATCAACCAAATGATAGGACAGGGCACGGCCAAGGCACTGGATGGCGGTTCCATCGAGGTACGGGCGCCAGTGGATCCTTCTCAGAAAGTCAGTTTTCTCTCCATTCTGGAGAATATCACTTTGGAGCCTGGCGAAGCGCCAGCACGGGTGGTGATCAACTCGCGCACGGGAACAGTCGTTATCGGCAGCCATGTGCGGGTGATGCCGGCAGCTGTGGCGCATGGTAGCTTGATGGTCACGATTTCCGAGCAAACCGCCGTCAGTCAGCCTTTGCCTTTCTCCCGGGGTGGAAACACGGAAGTGGTGCCGCAATCCACCGTCCAGGTTGTTCAGGAAGATGCTCGCATGTTCCTGTTCAAACCCGGGGTGAGGCTGAACGACATTGTGCAAGCGGTAAATCAGGTCGGTGCAGCACCAGGGGATCTGGTGGCGATTCTGGAAGCATTGAAAGAGGCGGGAGCACTGCGTGCGGAGTTGATCGTTATCTGATCGGTGGGAACCATGAACAGTCAATTGAGCAAGGCAAGCATCTATACCGACTTTAGTGGACTGGCAGAGCTGAAAGCGAGTGCCCGCGAGCACTCTCCCCAGGCTCGCAAGGAAGTTGCCCGCCAGTTCGAAGCTATGTTCATACAAATCATGCTCAAATCCATGCGCGATGCAGGCAGCCTGGGAGAAGGAGGCGGGGAGACCGATCAAACCCGTTTCTATCAGCAAATGTTTGACCAGCAAATTGCCCTGGATCTGGCGAACAACAAGGGAATTGGACTTGCAAAGGTGTTTGAGCAGCAGCTGGGGGGGGAGCAGCAGGTCGTTTCTGTCGGTGACCTTTCCCTGACTGGTCGCAAATCCTTCGATATACAGCAGGCCATTGCCGCTCCGACAGCAGCAACCGTTACTGCTACAAATGAAGCCAGGGAAACATGGTCGCCCGAGAGCCCGGAGGAATTTATTCGGGATCTATGGCCAGCCGCGCAGCAAATGGCTGGCACGCTGGGGGTGACACCTGAAGTCCTGATTGCCCAGGCGGCGCTGGAAACCGGCTGGGGCAAGAAAATGCCGGATGGCGCTCAGGGAAGCAGCATGAACTTGTTTGGCATAAAGGCCGATTCGCGCTGGAAGGGGCAAAGCATTCGTGTTTCAACCCTGGAGTATCGGGATCATATTGCGGTGCGCGAACATGCCAGCTTTCGTGCTTATGATTCTACGCAAAAAAGCATGGAGGACTATGTCGCCTTTCTGCAGGATAATCCACGATATGAAACCGCCCTGCAGCATGTAGACAACCCCCGGCGCTTTCTGCAAGAACTACAGGAAGCAGGCTATGCTACGGATCCCCGTTATGCGGAAAAGATTCAGGGAATCATGACCAGTGATCGTTTTGCCGGGGTTATAAATCAGTTGAAGGAAGGGTAATGCAAAAATTTATCCTCAAGTTTAATTATCTGTTGCCGATAGCCTTGTCAGGGAGACTGGCGATGACTCGCCCTGATGGCAAAGCCTGGCGACCGGAGGCCGGCAAATGAAAACACCTGTAATCTGTTTGAAGGATCTGATAGCGACAGCGATGCGAAGCATTTTTGTACTTGTATGCAAGGAGCGCCCATATCACCGCTCTTTGCCAGCAATACCCGTACCAGTGGATCATGCTGGAAACCGCCGGAGATAGCCAATGACTACCGGAAACATGCTGGGAATCGGCACATCTGCATTACGGGCTTTCCAACGGGCTCTGAGTACCACCGGCCATAACATTGCCAATGCGAATACGCCTGGCTATAGCCGCCAGCGTGTGGAGTTGTCATCTGCCACCCCGCAATATGCCGGTTATGGTTATATTGGCACCGGAGTACGCACCGATTCAGTGCGGCGCTTCTACGATGGTTTTGTTGAAAACCAGGTGCAAAACTACACCGCTTCGACCACCGAGTTTCAGACGCTCCACAACTATGCAACCCAGATTGATAATGTGCTGGCAGATCCTGATACCGGCCTGAGTACCGCCATACAGCGTTTCCAGAGTGCAGCGCAGGATCTTTCCAATGACCCTGCTTCAACAGCTGCCCGCCAGGCCATGATCAGTGAAGGACAGGGGCTGGTGGATCGTTTCCATTCCCTGGGCGGCTGGCTGAATGACATGAATGCCCAGGTCAATAATGATTTGAAGGCCAGCGTTACCGAAATCAATAACATCAGTACCGCCATTGCTGATCTGAACAAGGAGATCGTGCGCGCCAGTGGTGTAGCCGGTGAGCAACCCCCAAATGATTTGCTTGATCAACGTGACAACCTTATTCGGGACTTGTCGAAACACGTTTCTCTCAGCACCTTGACCCAGGATAACGGGGCTGTAAACGTGATGATCGGTAGTGGACAGACTCTTGTAGTGGGCAGCAATGCAACACAGTTAACCACCTACCGCGGTGCGGGCGTACATGCCCCGTTGCAGGTTGCACTGGAGGCCGGGAGTAACAATCAGGTGCCAATTACGGATCAGTTGTCTGGTGGCAGGATTGGTGGACTGCTCGGGTTTCGTGACAGGGTGCTTGAGCCGGCTGCAAATGAGCTTGGACGTGTGGCGATCGGCATGGGTGAGTTTTTCAATGCCCAGCATCAGAGTGGTATCGATCTCAACGGGCAGTTGGGGCAGGCTTTTTTCTCCATTCCCGATCCCCAGTGGGACAGTTATCCTGGCATCACCAGCAGTTTGTCCGTTGCCTGGGATGATGTGGGGCAAGCCACCGGCGCAAACTATAAATTGCAATACGATGGTGCGGCATGGTCCATCAGCCGAACCGATACGGGAGAACAGCTTGCGATGACAGGCACGGGATCTGCCGGAGATCCATTTGTTGTCGATGGTATACGCATTAGCGTAGATGCAGCGGCCGCCAGCGGCGATACCTTTCTCATTCAGCCTACACGCAATGGCGCACAATCTCTGCAAATGCTGGTAAACGCCCCATCCCAGATTGCCGCTGCTTCACCTGTGCTGACGAATGCAGCAGCGACGAATACCGGGTCAGGGGCAATCAGTGCTGGCCAGGTAATCGATATCAGCAATCCTGCTTTCCAAAGCGCACCGGGAAGCCTGACCCCGCCGGTGATGATACGTTTTACCAGCGCCACTACCTATGATGTGTATGACAACAGCAATCCGGCTTCTCCGGCCTTGCTGGAAACAGTCAGTGGCTATGATCCCGCAACTGGTAGTGATGTATTTCCAACCCCTGGTGGCCTTGACTATGGTTATCAGGTGCGTCTTACCGGCGGCCCTGCCAGTGGCGATGAATTTACTGTGGGCTATAACGGCAATGGAGATGGAGACAACCGCAATGCCCTGGCATTGGGTGAGGTGCTGACTGGCAGAATCATGGGAAATGGCACGGAAAGTTTGTCTGATGTCTATCGTGGCATGGTGTCTGAAGTAGGCACCACCACCCGCCAGGCTGAAGTTGCCAGTGGCGCACACCAGCAGCTTCTGGAGCGCGCTCTCAATGCAAGGGACGCCATATCCGGGGTCAACCTGGATGAAGAAGCGGCCAATCTGGTCAAATATCAGCAATCCTATCAGGCTGCAGCCCAGGTGATTGCAACCGCAAACGAAATGTTTGACACACTGCTGGGTGCAATAAGGAGATAAATTATGCGTATTTCAACTGGCCAATGGTACCGACAAGGGGTGAGCGCCATGCTCAACAGCCAAGCTGATTTATCCAAGACTCAACTGCAACTTGCTACCGGGCAGCGCATGCTGGCGCCGAGTGATGACCCTGCAGCGGCCACAAAGGTGCTGGAATTGGATCAATTATTATCATCTGTCAGTCAGTATCAACGCAATGGTGATGCTGCGGAAGCGCGGCTGCGCCGTGAGGAAAATGTACTTGAAGGTGTGGGTGATATCATGCAGCGAGTGCGCGAGCTGGCGGTGCGTGCCACCAATGGCTCTCTCAGCGCAGGTGACAGGCAGGCGATTTCCGCTGAAGTGCGTGAACATCTCAACGGCTTGATGGGGCTGGCCAATGCAACGGATACCAATGGTGAGTATATTTTTAGCGGTTATCGCACAGATGTGCCCGCCTTTGTAGATGACGGAGCCGGGAACTTCACCTACCAGGGTGATCAGGGACAAAGGCTGTTGCAGATCGGCAGTGCACGTCATGTCACTACTGGTGACCCAGGGGACAGCGTCTTCATGGGCATTGATGACGGCAATGGTGGAGTCAGTGATGTCTTCAGCATCGTTCACGATTTCATCACTGATCTGGACAACAATACCCCCTCCGGTGCGACCTTGACCGCCCTGGATAATGCCATGGATCAGATTCAGACGGTACGCACCAAGATTGGCGGACGCATGAACGCCATTGAGAACCAGCATGGCATCAATGACTCCTTTGGTCTGGTTATGGAACAAAACCGTTCCATACTTGAAGACCTGGACTATGGTGAAGCAGTCAGCCGGCTGCAACAGCAGGAACTTATTCTGCAGGCATCCCAGCAGAGTTTCATGAAAGTGGAAGGATTGTCCCTCTTCAACTATCTGTAGGGCACCTCGAAAAATCGTCATTCCGGCGGAAGCCGGAATCCATAAGCTGCTGATTTATATGGGCTACGGCTTTCGCCGGGGTGACGAAAAACAAATTATTCGAGGTTCCCTGTAGTTTGTTTGCGAACCCGCAAAATGCCTGCTTGTTTCACCCCGCTCATGATATGGGTAGGGCGCAGGCCAATGCGGCTCCACAGAACCTGCTTTCCCTGTTGCGTTAACCCGCATATTTCACCAGAACGCTCGGAATACAGGTGTTTATCTATATTATTCATTATCTTGCGTCGAATTGAGCCAGGTTACACTTTGTACCCGTCACGCTATCCAGTTTTTCCCGGGATCTTTCCGCCCAGATTGCCCGAACAGCCTGCAAGCCGATGAATGACATCGACTTTTGCCCGCTCGAACAATCTGAACGAAAATCTCTCCGGGAAAAATCTGGATTCCAGTGAAACATGCGGGTTAACCCGCATTTCTCACCGGGCGGCCCTCACTAACAGAAAAACACTGATGCATCATGCTGTTACTGACAAACAGACTATCGTAAACGGATTCACTGTGTCCTGTTCGGGTTTGTGCCCAATCTGGCTGCGCATTTTGCCTGATCCTCCTCACGCCATGGCTACGGCTATGCTTTTCGGACGATCAGGAAAACTGCTTTGCCGGATTGACCGAAATTTCCGAACCCCGGTGAGAAATGCGGGCTGAAAACTGTCATTCCGGTGCATGCCGGAATCCATAAGCGCTTGAATTACATGAACTTTAGCCTTCGCCAGAGTGGGGAAAACTGGATTATTCGAGGTGCCCTAAAGTTCTGATGCTTTCGGGCGATAGAAAGAATGGAAGCGGTAATTGTCTTGTCTACATCCAAAGACATGTCCGCTAATGATGAATAGCGCACCCTGAAACAACCAGGATGCGCAACACAGGAGATCAAACCATGGCAATGGTAATCAACACCAACGTTATGTCGCTAAATGCCCAGCGCAATGTAAGTAAGACCAACGGCCAGCTGGCAACAGCCATGCAGCGCCTGTCATCCGGCCTGCGTGTCAACAGCGCCAAAGATGATGCTGCGGGCCTGTACACTATCAACCGCATGACTTCTGATATTCGGGGTTTGAATCAGGCTTCGCGCAATGCCGCAGACGGCATTTCCCTGGCGCAGACGGCGGAAGCCGCCTTGGGGCAGATCGGTGACAACCTGCAGCGCATCCGTGAACTGGCGGTGCAATCTGCCAACGGCACGGTAGAGGATCGCACCGGCATGCAGGCTGAAGTGGATCAATTGACGGCAGAAATCA
>JAJRUY010000022.1 GCA_024277555.1 Gammaproteobacteria bacterium
CCGGGGTCCATATAAATCAGCAAGTTATGGATTCCGGCTTCCGCCGGAATGACGATTTTTCGAGGTGCCCAACAATCATGAAGCACCTCGAATAATTCGATCTTCGTTGCATCGTCCCACGACTCCAGGGATGGAGGAGATACGAGTCCATGCATGGACGAAGGTAGAACAACGCAGGAGCAGTTGTCGAGAACAACGCAGGAGCAGTTGCCGAAAGCGTAGCGGGATGCCAGAGCCGAGACCGGCGCCCAAAAATTACAAGAGCTTATGGATTCCGGCATACGCCGGAACGGCAACTTGCCCAAGTAAAACATATGGCATCAAACCAGGGATCCAAAAAAAAATGAAAATCGTTATCTATACGCACGACACATTTGGACTCGGCAACATTCGTCGTATGCTGTTGATCGCCGAACACATCAACCATTCGATAAAAGATGCCTCCATACTATTGATTTCCAGCTCCCCCATGCTGCATGCCTTTCGTTTGAGCAAGGGAATTGACTATATAAAACTACCTACCATATCCCGCAACATACAGGGCGAGTACCAGACGCGCACGCTCGGAATGAACATGCAGGACATGGTGGCAATGCGCGCCAATCTCATACTCACTGCGGTACGCGACTTTTCCCCGGATGTGATTTTGGTGGACAAAAAGCCGCTGGGAATAAAGCGGGAACTAACTGCCACCTTGCAGTATTTAAAGGAAAAAAGAGTATCCACCAGGATTTTTCTGGTGCTTCGGGACATCCTGGATGGTGCTGATACCACCCATAGATACTGGAAGAAAAAGGGATATTTCGATGTAATCGAGCATTACTACAATCAGGTTCTCATCCTGGGCAGCAAAACCGTTTATGACGCCAGCCGCTTGTACCGTTTTCCCCGTGCATGTCAACAGCTTGTGCACTATTGCGGTTATCTGCAGCGCCCCGGGAAAGACTTAAAAAACACAGAGTGGGTACGCCAGCAGCTCGGCATCGATAAAGAGAAAATTATTCTGGTTACCACCGGTGGCGGCGCCGATGGTGAACAGATTCTGACGCATTTCCTGCAGTTCTGGCGGCACCATGATCTGGGGGAAGATGTCCATGCGGTTATTGTGCATGGACCGGAACTATGTCCACAAACACAACAGCAAGTTACGAGCATTGCCGGGCAATGCCGGCAAGTAAGCTTGCTGGAGTTTACCCCCCACTTGCCCAGCTTTATGAACGCTGCGGACATTGTCGTCTGCATGGGTGGCTATAACACCCTGTGCGAAGCACTCTCCATGAACAAACGCATTCTCTGCATACCCAGAGTCAAACCTGTTTCTGAACAACTGATTCGCGCCAGCGGTTTTGCCCGGCTCGGCTTGCTGCATCTTCTCCATCCCGACGAACTCACAACAAGGAAGATGGCTGCCGCCCTGCATCATTTACTGGAAGAAAAGCAAACCATTCTTCCTGCTGCGGCATTATCCTTTAACGCACTGGAGCAGATAGAAACGCAACTGACAAAAGAATTACCAAATCAAAAACCCTCCAGCTCAGTTTGTGGCCAGAAAAACCCCATTTCCGGATTACAGGCTTTCAAAATGACCGTTATTTCCCCGGCAGTGCAACTTACAGATGCGGGCCGTTCCGGCGGCACCCCGGACTCAGCACACACTTGAACTCCCTTTTCAGTCTTGGCTTCAACAACAAGAGCTCCCATCATGCCTACTCCTGATTTCCCTGTTGCTTATATCGTCAAACGCTACCCCAGATATTCGGAGACATTCATCGTCAATGAGGTGCTTTCTCATGAACGCACAGGCACTGAGGTTCATATTTTTGCCCTGAGACCTCCCAACGACACGCATTTTCAGGACATCATCGCCAGAGTCAAGGCGCCGGTTCACTACCTGCCCTACAACAAAATGAAACTGGACAACTGGCTGGAGACAATTACGAAGCTGGCGGAAAAACTCCCCGGCCTTCGTCGGCATCTGGCTGACAACCTCCATCATGGCGCCCGGGAGATATTGCAGGCTGCGGTACTGGCAGAACAGGTTCAGCGCCACGGGATCCGTCATTTACACGCCCACTTTGCCACTTACCCCGCTGAAGTCACACGCCTGGCAGCCCTGTTCGCCGGCGTGACATACAGTTTTACCGCCCATGCCGTGGACATATTCCACGAAAACGTATGCACGGAAGATTTGCGTGAAAAATTTTCTGACGCAGCTTTTACCGTTACCGTCAGTGACTACAACCTGGGCTATCTACGCCAGCGTCTGGGCACAATCCCCTCGCCCATCCATCGCATATACAATGGCATGGATCTCGATCAGTTCACCTGGCAATCTCCGTTGCAACGCCCCATGGAAATCATCGCCATTGGCCGATTGGTTGAGAAAAAAGGTTTTCGCTATCTGATCGATGCCTGCGCCATCCTGCACCGCAAGGATATCCCTTTTCATTGCCGCATCATTGGCATGGGCGATCTGCGGGAAGCGCTGGCACAGCAAATCATACAGAATGGTTTACAAGATGTTGTGGAACTGTCTGGCCCCATGCCACAAAGTGAAATTCGTGCCAAAATACAGTCCGCAGCAGTTTTTGCCGCTCCCTGCGTGGTTGCAGCTGATGGAAACAGAGACGGTTTACCCACAGTGTTGCTGGAAGCGATGGCTCTGGGCACACCTTGCGTCTCTACCGAAGTAACCGGCATTCCGGAGGTGATCAAGCATGAACAAACGGGCTACCAGGTGCCACAACATGATCCCGATGCCCTGGCATCGGCGCTGGAAGTCCTGTTACAGGACGGACAAAAACGCGAATTCCTCGCCCACCGCGCCCGCCAATTGATCGAGAGCAATTTTGATGTAGACCGGAATACGGCACTTATCCGGCAGCAGTTTTCACTGGCTGCTTCAACCGCCCCCACTGCAGCCGAACAAAGGCCAGAGGCGCTGGCCTGATGCGTATCGCCTATATCTGCGCAGATCCCGGCATCCCTGTGTTTGGCTGCAAAGGATGTTCATTGCATGTGCAAGAGATACTCCGCGCCTTTTTGCATTTGGGCATGGAGGTAACCCTGTTTGCCGCCAAGCTGGGAGGCGACCCCCCGGAAGATCTGCGCCAGCTGGTCTGCCGGGAACTTCCACCACCTGCCAGGCACGGGGAAAAACCGGATCGCGCCCAGCGCGAACAACATGCCATGGACGCCCATGACTGGTATATGCAAGCATTGCCGCAAGAAGGTGAATTTGATTTGGTGTACGAGCGTTACTCCCTGTGGAGTCATGCGGGAGTGACTTACGCTTCCCGGCATGGAGTTCCGTCCGTTCTGGAAGTAAACGCCCCGCTGATGGAGGAGGCAAAAAACTACCGCGGGCTGGTTCACGAACAGCAGGCGCACCGGATCGCCCGGAAAAATTTTCGCCATGCCAGCCTGATTTGCTGCGTCTCCCAGGCAGTGGCAGATTATGTCCTGACCTTCGCAACCCATGGCCAACAACCTGCTTTGCCAGTAATTGTCACCCCCAATGCCGTCAACCCCCAACGCTTCAGCCAACCGCCCCGTGCTCCCGGCACGCGCCACGACGATCTGGTCATCGGCTTTGTGGGAACCCTGAAACCCTGGCATGGAATCGACTATCTCCTGCATGCTTTCGCCCGCTTTCACCAGAACAACCTTTCCGGAAAAGCCAGCTTGCTGGTCGTAGGCGACGGGCCGCAACGCACTGCCATGGAAGCACTGGCGGAACAACTTAACATCAGCAGCCGATTGCAATGCGTGGGCGCAGTGCCACCAGCTGAAATACCCGGATGGCTGGCAAGAATGGATATTGCCGTCGCTCCCTACCCGGCACTGGAAAACTTCTATTTCTCGCCCCTGAAGGTTTTTGAATACATGGCGGCCGGACTTCCTGTTATCGCCAGCGACATCGGGCAAATCAAGGATTTGATCCAACACCGGCACAATGGCTTGCGGGTGCCGCCCGGATCGGTAAGCGCATTGACCCAGGCACTGCAACAGCTGGCCGACCATCCACAACTGGCGGCGCGACTGGGGGAGCATGCCAGGCAACACATCCTTGAACACTATACCTGGGATGCAGTTGCCCGGCGGGTACTCACACAGGTATTTAACCAGGACAAGCAGGCAAAGCCCCTTTTCTGCCAGGCCTCCCAGGGAGGCACAGGCTAATGGCACGCCCAAAAACCATGCGCGCAGCCTTGCCGGGCATGTTGCATTTCGTGCGCTATTTTGCTCCCGCGATCAAGGAGCACAAGGGAACTATCGGCGTGGCCATGCTCGCCTTGTTCCTGCAAACCCTGTTCAGCTTGCTGGAACCCTGGCCGCTGAAATTCGTCATCGACCTGATTACCAATTCGCAGCAGGGCCGGACACAAGGATTATTGCCCACATTCATCACAGAGCTGTCGGCTACCGAATTCCTCACCCTGCTGGCGATTGCGCTGATCATCTTCGCTTCCTTGCGCGCCCTGTTTACCTATATCAGCACCATCGCTTTTGCGCTGGTGGGACATAAGGTGTTGATGCGGGTGCGGGAACAACTGTTCAATCACATGCAACGGCTGTCCCTTTCCTATCACTCCGAAGCGCGCAGCGGTGACCTGGTAATGCGCCTGTTGAGCGATATCGGCATGATACGCGAG
>JAJRUY010000023.1 GCA_024277555.1 Gammaproteobacteria bacterium
GATACGGTTTCTGGTGTGGCGATTTTACTGGTAGACTTTTTCATGACCTGTCCTCTCAATTATGGCTCTGTGATGGATGTACCCATCTCATCATAATCCACGTCTTTGAGATGGGCAGGTCAAAACATCATGTCTAGATAATTGTCATTTAACAGTTCAGGATGTTTTCATGTGGCGCCAGCCGTGCGCGGAATGCCCAGCTTCTGCCGCCGCTCCCAGAGTGTCTTGCGGCTGATGCCGAGCTTTTTGGCCAGCTCTGTTTCGGTCATCCGGGCCTGATGGGTGAGTACATATTGCTTGAAGTAGTCTTCCAGTGATAAATCAGTCGCTTCCGGTTGGCTGTTGTCTATGTCGATGCCCAGTAGATTGGTCGATATTTCATTGCCATCAGCGAGAATTACGGCCCGCTCAATGGCATTTTTCAGTTCCCGCACGTTACCAGGCCAATGATAGCTGCAAATGGTGTTCAATGCCTCGTCGGTCAATGTCAGCAGTGGGCGATTGAGTTGTTTGCAGGTCTGTTTCAGCAGTTCGCGGGAGAGGCTGAGGATATCTGTTTCGCGGTCGCGCAGGGCTGGAAGATTGATCTCCACCACTTGCAGGCGGAAATATAGATCGCTGCGGAAGCTGTTTTCCTGAACCATCTGTTTCAGGTTGCGATTGGTGGCGGCAAGCAGACGGATATCCACCTGTTGCAGATGGTCTGAGCCAATCTTGCGCATTTCACCGTCCTGCAGTACCCGCAACAATCTTGCCTGGGCGCCAATGGGAAGCTCACCGATTTCATCCAGAAACAGGGTGCCTCCGTCTGCCACCTGAATCACGCCTGCACGTTCTTTTTCCGCACCTGTGAATGCGCCCCGGGTATGGCCAAACAGCTCTGATTCCACCAGGGATTCCGGGATCGCGGCGCAGTTGACGGTGATGAAAGGCGCCTTGCTGCGGACACTTTGTTCATGTATGGCCCGGGCCACCAGCTCTTTTCCGGTTCCTGATTCTCCGAGGATGAGTACAGATGCATCTGTCGGGGAGACTTTCTCGATTTCGTTACATACTTTCAGCATTGCCGGGCAGCTGCCGATCATGCCAGTGATGGGATAGGTCTGCGCCAGATCAGACTTGAGCGCCTGAGTGGTGCGGGCATCACGGTGCTGGCGAAGCAGTCGTTTGATAACCAGCAACAACTCTTCATGGTCAAAAGGTTTGGCGATGTAATCTGCTGCTCCCTGTTTCATGGCGTCCACGGCAGAGCGTACGCTGGCATAGCTGGTCATGATCAGTACCGGTATGCCAGTGGCCAGTGTGATCATGTCCGTACCTGGCTTGCCGGGCAGGCGAATGTCTACAATCAGCAGCTGGTAGTTGCCGGGATCGTAGCTGTCCAGCGCTTCCTCAACGGATTCGGCAGTATCAACAGCATAGCTATTGCGCTCCAGCAGCTTCTTTACCGCACTGCGAATGACCGCTTCGTCTTCAATGATAAGTATCTTGTTCATGCAGGCTGCCTACCGTATGAACAATGGCTGCTGTTGTCAATTTTGGCTTGCCTTGGCATGTGTGATTTAGCCCGTTTTACTGTGGCATATCACCCCATGCCACTGTTTTTGCAAAACTGATCCATGGGGCAAGTTGTTGATATAACGGCAGCACTTGGGTTTGGCACCAATGTTGCCATGCCTTTTGGATCAGAAATGATGGATCAGCCTGCCCGGGAGCAGCGCTGAACCTGAAAAACCAAACCAGGGGAAACAAAAAAATGAAAACAGTGCAGCAAATATCCATAGGGACATTGATGGTAATCGTTATTATGTCAATTGCTCCTGCATGGGGGCAGCTGGTGGATGAAGAAGCATTGCACCCGGCCATTCCGTTGCTGGATGAGGCAGGCAAGCATGTGTTGAAAAGTGGCGAACCCTATAGTCCGCGCACCAGTTGTGGCCAGTGCCACGACTATGAATCCATTACCCATTCCTTCCATATCGAACAGGGCAGGGATGAAACCGATGACAATTTTGGCGCCAGAATCGGCCTGCCGCAGCTGGTTGGACCTGGATATTTTGGTGGTTACAACTGCATGGGGGGAGATAATCCAGAGCAGCTGGCGAAAAAGAACAACGCTTCTGCGGATGATTTTGCCGATTATGGCTCTGCAGGCATAATCATGCGTTGTGAGGGCTGCCACAGCGGTGGTGGCTGGATGGAGAAAGACCGCCAGGGACGCCGTTATGATGAGGTAGACCCCAAAACCGTAAAGCCTTTTGATGGGGATTACTACAATCGTGGCACCAACTCCAGCAATGAGGTGGTGGACTCCAGCGTGGTTGCCCAGTGGGACTGGAAAAAGAGTGGCGTGGTGGAAAATGACTGCCTCATGTGCCACATAGACCAGAGCCGCCTGCAGGTATTTGACAAGCGGCTCGATGTAGAAGACGGGCCGGATGGTTACGATCTGTGGAGAACCCTGCGTCGTGACAACATGATCGACAAAGGTCTTTTCCGCTACAACGCCACGGCGATGCTGGAATACCTGAACATCAAGCATCCAGAAGGCATCAACAAGGATATCAACCTGGTAACCGTAGCCAAGAAAAATATCGTGGTGGAAGAAGGACGCCACGGTATGGATGTGGAGTATGAGCTGGATCTGGACAAGGATGGCAAGCCCAAGCTGGCCTGGCGTCCTGAAGCTTTTGACAAGGATGGCAAGGTGTCCATTCCCATGATGGCTTTTCCTCCCAACGACACCTGCATGCAATGTCACCGCACCAGTAACTCCCGGCGTGGATACTATGGCTTCGGTGAAGATGCCGCCGCAGTATATGACGAGGACGGTATGATCGTCGATGACTACAAGGACGATGTTCACTATGGCAAGGTCTTTACCGAAGCCAATGGCGAGTCCCGGGCAATCTATACCTGTAACGCTTGCCATGCCCGCAATTACTACCGGGAATCCTGGGAGAGTGTGGATCTGGATGCAGATCACAATTTCCTCAAGGGTAACTCCGATATGAATGTACAGGATAACCGGGATTTTCAGCCCCAGGCCAAGTCCTGTCTCTACTGTCACGATACCGGTCCTGCGCCCATCTCTCCTTCCGGTCACAAGAACATGGCGGAAGCCCATCTGTCATTGTGGAAATTCGGGGGCGATCTGCGCGGCTATGCGAAAGAAGAGCTGGAGAGCATCACCCAGACCCACCTGGATGAGATTTCCTGCCAGGCCTGTCATATCACCAACAAGAAGAACCGTGGGCGTGAGCTGCAGATCCTTTATAAATACCGGCGTGAAGAGGATGGCAAGCTGCGCATTGTGCCCTACAACCCGAGAGATCGCTATTTCTGGAAAGACAAGAACAGCGAGCGGGTTCTGACCAAGACCGAGCGTAACAGCGTGTTCGAACATGTGGTAAAGGAAGATGGTACCGAGGTTGGTCAGGTAAAGGATCCGGATACAGGTGAAGTGGTGCTGGAAGTGTCCGCACGCATATCTCACGGCAGTTTGCGCTACGGTGATCCTGAAACCTATGATGATTACAAGGCGCTGAAGAAAATTTATGACAAGCTGCTGGAGAAAAAGGGCGTGGCCAATTCCGATGTGGCCATGATATGGACCGAGATCAACCACTATCTCATGTCCCACAATACCCGTCCTGCCACTGAGGCGCTGGAGTGCGAGAGCTGCCACAATCGCAAGCAGAATGGTGTAATCAGCTCTCTGGTGGCGCCGGACAGCATCCTGGGTACGGGCAATGTAAAAGAGCACGAGGCTCTGCCAGATCCGAAAATGGTAGAAGACGGATTGGTTATCCTAGATATGCCTTATCTGAAAGTAAACGAAGAAGGGATGATTTATGCAACGGTGGAGGACATCCTCTACTACAGCCTGGTGAATCCTTCCATGACCCGCCTGAACAACGAGATCGCTCCCTCCCAGCGAGGCATCGCACAGCGGGTTTCAATGGCCAATGCCATAGACAAGGCCGGAATCCGGGAAGAAGCCCATCGCAAGATTCTGATGGAGGAGCTGATGGGTGAAGATACCTTTATCTTCCGGCCAAACTACGGTGTTGCTCCCATTCGCAGCGTCAGCGTCATGACCAAATCCGGTTTTGTGCTGGATATGATCATGCCCTACACCAGCTTCCGCGCCTCCCTGGCGGAAGTGAAGGATGGTGCTAACCCTGCGGATGCGGCCAAGGCTGCAGCCGACAAGGGCAGCAAGCTGGCTTCCGATGTGCTGGTAGTTGAAGTCATCAATTCCGAAGGTGATGTCATCAATGGCTTGCTGGATGTGGAGATGCTGGTAACGCTGCCATACCGCGGTGCTTTCGATGCTGCCGGCAAGCTGCAGATTCTGCACTCCCTGGATGGCAATAACTGGAGCAATCTGGGTTCCAATGACATTCTAGTCGTCAAGCCGTCCCATGATGATCTGGCGGGCTATGTGGTCATTCGTACGGTGGATCTTGGCCATTTCGCTATTGCAGACAGCAAGGGCGCAGTTGTTGCTACCTGTACACTGCCGGAAAACTGCGGTAGCTGATCTCCGTTGAGCCTGTACCTGCCTCCCGCTGGGGAGGCAGGTTTTTTTTGGAGTTTACCCATGCATAAGAAAAAGAAGCTGAAATCTGCGTTGCAGGCGGGATGTATCGGTGCAGGGATGGCGCTGTCGCAAATTGCCCTGGCGGGTGGTGGCGGTTGTTCCGTAACCAGCACTGGCCGCTGCTCGGTTTGTGGTGGTTGTGTGGTGGCTCTGGCCGGGTTGGCTGGTTGGGCGCTATGGCGTCAGAAGAAGCTGACTGGCTCCGGGGAAGATGTGTAGCAGCATCTCGTTTTCATGTCCTTGTATCCCTGTTCTTCTGCCTGTTTGCGGGTGGTGCTGCTGTTTGCCGGTGTAGTGGCGGCGATGCCCCTGTATGCCGTCTGGAGCGGCAGCCTGGAAACCCGCTTTCAGTCAGACAGCTATTTTGATTCCGGCAACCATGTGGAGCAATGGCTCAACCTGGACTATCGCACCCGTGATGACAGCTTCACCTGGGGCCTGCTGGGCAACTACGGCGCTTCCCGGCGGGAAAGTTGGATGAATCTGCATCGCCTGTATGTGGAAAAGGAGTTTTTTGATAACAGCCTGACCGCAAAGCTTGGCCGTTTCGAACATGTTGATACGGCTGGTTACTCCACCCTGGATGGTCTTGACCTGCGCTGGCAGGACGATACTGGCAGGCAATGGAGTTGGTTTGCAGGCAAGCCCTGGCGTTCAGAGCTGTATTTCATTCCCGATGGAGGCAATGACGGAATGGACAAGCCGCAGAGCAAATATCTGGCAGGCACGCACATGCACCATTCCCTGGATACGGAGAACCTGAACTGGCTGGAGAATTCCGGCATCGGGCTGGGTCTGCGCTATCACTGGTCAGGAGCCAGTGCATGGAAGCTGGATGGCAGCTTTACCGGAAACTGGCTCCCCGCCGCAGATCTGCCGCCGGTAGAGCTGTCTGCTGCCATGGTGCTGGATACCGGCGCATTTGGCATGGAAAGTTTCGATGCCCAGGCGCGCATGCGCCTGGATGATGACCAACAGCTGTTGTTCAGGGCGCGTCGCTATGACCCGCCGGACACCCCCGTCACCTTCGCGGATCGCTACTACAGCTACTATGCCCGGGGCAATCAGACAGTGGTGGAAGCTGGCTATCAGGGGCGCTACAGCCGAAACCTGAGCTGGGGCGGAAATCTGCGTGCCATCGCCAGGGAACAGGGTATGGATGGTGCAGGGGGTGATCTGTCCCTGAACTGGAAGTTGGCGTATGGCGCCACTGTGGAAGGGCGTGTGGAATGGCTGGCTGGTGATGGTGAGCATGCGGGCGGCTTGCTGCTGGGATACCGGCGCCCCTTGAACAGCCGGCTGTTGCTGGAGTTGAATGCAGCCGCGAGAAACGAGTATAGCCGCCTGGATGGCAGTCGAACCGTGATTGCGGGGGAAGTGCGTTTGGACTGGATGTGGAGCCGGGATTTGCGCCTGCGCTCCATGCTGGAGCTGGCCCATTCTGCAGGCCGCTGGGAAAACTATGAGCAGATCCGGTTTGGCCTGCGCCTGGTGTATCAGTTGCCGGCCAGGGGCGCGGAGGACTATCGATGAAGATGCTGCCGTCCATCATCCTGGTGTGCATGCTGCCCTTGATGGCCATTGCAGGGGAAGAGCCAAAGGAAAAACGCTGGTGGGAAAAGCGTAATGAACAGCGTCCGGATCTGTATTTTCCACACAATGCACACGATC
>JAJRUY010000024.1 GCA_024277555.1 Gammaproteobacteria bacterium
CCTCATTTGCAGCGCAAAGGGGCAACAAACCAGAAACAGCCCGACAGTGTCCGTTGATGACTACCTGACAACGACCCTCCCTTCCAACATTCTCCTGTCGATTATAATTTTCTGTTTCGATCAGAAAATATCAGGATAGTTGACTGATAACATCGATGTACCCTGACAGGAGGCAGCAGCAAAGTGGCAGCAACAAGGACGTACCAACTGACGACAAAGAACATGGACGAAAATGGGCCGGCCAGACTCTACGATGGTGGTGGCTTGTGGCTCTTTATTTCAGATAACAATACGCGGCACTGGGTGTTCCAATATCGCATCAGCGGCATGGAAAACGAGATCGATCTGGGTTCTCCCCCCAAAGTTACCCTGCACCAAGCCCGCGAACAGGCAAAGCTCTACCGGGCGCTGAAAACCAGGGGGATCGACCCCAAACATCAGCACGAAGCAGAACAGCAAAGCGACGCAGGCATCTGGACATTCGACAGGTGTGCAGAGGCCTACATCGAAGCCAAATCCCACGAATGGACGAGCAAGAAACATGCGCAGCAATGGCGGGCAACCATCAGAACTTACTGCAGTCCGGTATTTGGGCAATTGCCTGTAGACCAGATCGATGTGGATCTGGTGCTGGAGGTCATCGATCCGATCTGGTGCACGAAAACAGAAACCGCAAGCCGCGTAAGAGGCCGTATCGAAAACATACTTTCCTGGGCGATTGTGCGCGGTTTCCACGAAGGACCCAACCCGGCGATCTGGCGAGGATTTATCGAGCATGTGCTGCCGAGCAAAAACAAGATTGCACAATCCAGACACCACCCGGCCATGCCCCACCACCGGGTCGCCGCATTCATGGAGGAGCTGGTATCCAAGACCAGCATCTCCGCCCTGGCCTTGCAGTTTCTCATACTGACGGCTGCCCGCACCGGGGAAGTGATCGGTGCAAGCTGGTCAGAGATCGACCGGCAAACACAAACCTGGATCATCCCCGCCAGCCGCATGAAGGCAAAACGCAAACACCGCGTATCCCTCTCTTCCCGGGCGCTTGCCCTGCTCGACAACCTGCCTGCAACAGATGGCTGGTTGTTTCCTTCCCTGCGCAAGGACAGGCACATCAGTAACATGGCCATGCTGAAACTCATGCGGGATATGGGATATGGCGTGAAAGGAAATCGCGGCCCCTATGTGCCCCATGGGTTTCGCAGCACGTTTCGGGATTGGTGTGCCGAGCGAACAGATTACCCAAGAGAACTGGCGGAATCGGCACTGGCTCATGTGCTGAAAAACAAGGTGGAGGCTGCCTACCAGCGAAGCGATTTACTGGAAAAAAGGCGACCGCTCATGCACGACTGGGCGGATTACTGTTTCACAGCAACGCCAAAATAAAACAGCAGACGCGATTACCGGGGGCCTGACCTGCATCCCTTGCGCATGCGGATCTCCTCTGCACTGGGTCGCTCATCAAGTGTAAACTCTATCCGGCCGTCTTCGTAAACGATGAGGTATCCCCATTCCACATCCGCTTCCGTCTGTTGGTTTTGCGGCGGATGCGCCCACCAGGGTTCACGGCTGAGAATTCCGGATGGCGACTTGCTCATTGGCCTGTTGTTATTTCAGCATAATGAAGAGGATCTATGATCCTACTCTGTAGGCACCCTGCAATACACAGAAAACGAAAAATCAATACGGGGAGATTCTGCGATGCAGATTTAGATTGAACGCTTACATCAAATGGGGTATAAAAGCAAGAGGGTCGTCTTGTGTTGGCAACAGCAAGCACAAGAATCCAGGGAAGAGGATCATTGTTGGCAATGATCATAGCTTGCAAGACAAAGTGAGGAAACCCAGGAACAGTCGTCCCGAGCTGCCCACCTCCGCAAAAATATGGCGGAGAGGGAGGGATTCGAACCCTCGGTACGCAATTAACGTACACACACTTTCCAGGCGTGCTCCTTCAGCCACTCGGACACCTCTCCAATTTTTCGCCTTGCAGCTCCGTTGCAAAACAGGGTGCGAAGATTAAACCACTTCGACCGCCAACGCAATGCCCAGGCATGTTTTCCCATATTTTTTTCAGGCAAATTCCCATTGCAGGAAAGATTCAGTATAGTTCTTCGTCATCTCACAATCCCTGTGCCCCTGCGCAATGAAACGAAATACGAAACCTAGCCTCGCTGAACAGGCCGATGTCCATGAACTGTATGAGCTGTCGGTTCAATGTTCCGAGTCGGAAATAGACTTTGTTTCTGACACCTACAAGAGCCTGCGCAATAAACCGGCACATCTGTTGCGCGAGGATTTTTGCGGCACGGCAAACGTGTGTTGCGAATGGGTGAAACGACACAAGAACAACTACGCCATCGGCATAGATCTGGATAAATCCGTGCTGAAATGGGGCAAAAAGAACAACTTGTCCAAGCTGCGCGCCTCGGAGCGGAAACGCATCAGTCTGATCAATGGCGATGTGCTTGCGGTAGACACTGAACAGCCAGATATTCTTTCTGCAATGAATTTCAGCTACTGGCTGTTCAAGGACAGGAACACTCTCAAATCCTACTTTCAACGCGCCCATCACACGCTAAAAGATGACGGAATCTTTTTTCTTGATATCTATGGCGGCTACGACAGTTTCTGTGAGGTCGAGGAAGAGCGGGAGGTTGAAACCAGCATTGGCGATATCACCTACATTTGGGAGCAGACCCATTTTAACCCTATCAACCATGATCTGACCTGCTGCATACATTTTGTGTTTGCGGATGGTTCCCGCCTGGAGCGAGCTTTTGTTTACCACTGGCGGCTTTGGACGTTGCCGGAAATACAGGATCTATTGCATGAGGTTGGTTTCAAGACAACGGTATACTGGCAAGGCTGGGATGAAGACGGCGAACCTGACGGGGAATTCTACGCCGCAACGGAGGCCGATGCGGATGCGGGCTGGATTGCCTATATCGTTGCAGAAAAACATTGAGGCATCATCCAAAATTCTTTTGAGCTGTCATCCCGGCGTGTGAGTCTATACTTGGAGTCGTGCTCCGAAATAATAGGCTTAACCCGCTTTTTCACCAGGGTTCGGGAATTCCGGCCCGGTGAGAAATGCTGGTTAATCAGAGTTTCCTTCAGCACACCAGCCCCAGTTCCTTGAGGTGCCTGATCTTGTCCCGCATCCTGGCGGCTTCTTCAAATTCCAGATCGCGGGCATGCTGATACATGGCATCTTCCATGGCTTTGAGCTTTTTCGCCAGCTGCGCGGGTGAGAGACTGGCATAAGCTGCTTCCTCTTCAGCCACTTTGGCGTATTCCCTGGCTGTTTTCTTGCCACCTGGATAGCCGGACTCCATGATGTCGGCAACTTTCTTTTGGATGGTTTTGGGTGTAATACCATGCTTTTTATTGAAGGCAATTTGCTTTTCCCGACGACGTCTGGTTTCCGCAATCGCCTGCTTCATGGATCCGGTCATCCGATCCGCATACAAAATCGCCTTGCCCCGCACATTGCGCGCTGCGCGGCCCATGGTTTGAATCAATGATCCCACAGAACGCAAAAAACCTTCCTTGTCGGCGTCCAGTATTGCAACCAGGGATACTTCCGGCATGTCCAGACCTTCCCGCAGTAGGTTGATACCTACCAGCACGTCGAATTCCCCCAGACGCAGATCCCGAATAATTTCCACCCGCTCCACGGTGTCTATATCCGAATGCAGGTAGCGCACCTTGACATCGTGTTCCATAAGATAATCAGTAAGGTCTTCTGCCATTCTCTTGGTAAGAGTGGTGACCAGCACCCTTTCATTTTCCGCTACCCGCAGGTTGATTTCCGACAGCAGGTCATCCACCTGGGTTGTCGCAGGGCGTACTTCCACCTCGGGATCGACAAGCCCCGTGGGCCGAACCACCTGCTCCACCACTTCCCCAGAATGGTTGATTTCGTATTCCCTGGGCGTAGCGGAAACATAGATGGTCTGGGGTGATCGCGCCTCAAATTCATCGAAACGCAAGGGACGGTTGTCGAGGGCGGAGGGCAAGCGGAAACCATATTCCACCAGGGTTTCCTTGCGGGAACGGTCCCCCTTGTACATGGCCCCCAGCTGGGGAATAGTGACATGGGATTCGTCCACCACCAGCAAGGCATCCGGGGGCAGGTAATCAAACAGGGTTGGCGGTGCTTCACCCGGCAGGCGTCCACTGAGATAGCGGGAGTAGTTTTCGATGCCGGAGCAGTAGCCAAGCTCCAGCATCATCTCCAGATCAAACCGGGCTCTTTGCTCGAGGCGCTGATACTCCACCAGCTTGTTCATCCCCTCCAGTTGAGCCAGCCGTTCCTTCAGCTCTTCCTTTATCTGCTCCACTGCAGCGAGAATGGTTTCTCGCGGGGTAACATAGTGGGTTTTGGGATAGACCGTGTAACGCGGCACCCGACGCTTGACCTCTCCCGTCAGCGGATCGAACAGGGCGATGGATTCCACCTCGTCGTCGAACAGCTCGATGCGCACCGCCTCATCTTCAGATTCAGCAGGATGAATATCTATCACGTCACCCCGCACCCTGTATGTACCCCGATGCAGTTCCACTTCATTGCGGATGTACTGCAGTTCGCTCAGACGCCGCAGGATCGTCCGATGATCCACCGGCTCTCCACGCACCAGATGCAGCAACATGGACATGTACTGGCGGGGATCACCCAGGCCATAGATGGCGGAGACAGTGGCGACGATAATGGTGTCCCTGCGCTCCAGCAACGCCTTGGTGGCGGAAAGGCGCATTTGCTCCACATGCTCGTTGATGGAGGCATCTTTTTCGATGAAGGTATCCGAGGCTGGCACATAGGCTTCCGGCTGATAATAGTCGTAATAGGAGACAAAATACTCCACCGAGTTGTGGGGGAAAAACTCCCGGAACTCTCCGTAAAGCTGCGCCGCCAGGGTCTTGTTGGGCGCCAG
>JAJRUY010000025.1 GCA_024277555.1 Gammaproteobacteria bacterium
AAGCCATCAATCCCTATCTGGTATTCGAGACCATTCAGGACATGCTTCCCGAACTTCCGGAAGACCTGGATTTCAACGAGGCGCAGACACGTTACATCAAGGCCGTGGGCAAGGGTTTGCACAAGGTCATGTCCAAGATGGGCATCTCCACCTACCAGTCCTATTGTGGCGCGCAGATCTTCGATGCGGTTGGCTTGTCCAGCAAGTTTGTGGAGCAGTATTTCACCGGCACCGCCACCACCATCGAAGGCATCGGTCTGGCGGAAGTGGCCCAAGAGGCTGCCCGCTGGCACAAAGATGCCTTCGGTAGCGCCTTGATCTACCGCAAGCAACTGGACGTGGGCGGTGACTATGCCTGGCGGCAACGTGGGGAAGCCCATGTGTGGACTCCGGAAACCATTGCCAAGCTGCAGCACGCCGTGCGTGGCAATGATGCCGAGACCTACGACCAATATTCGCGTCTGATCAATGAGCAGACCGAAAAGCTGCTGACCCTGCGTGGATTGATGGAATTCAAGTGGGCCGAGAAGCCCATATCGCTGGAAGAGGTGGAGCCGGCGAAGGAAATCGTCAAGCGTTTCGCCACTGGCGCCATGTCCTTTGGCAGTATTTCCTACGAAGCACACTCCACCCTGGCGGTAGCCATGAATGCCTTGGGTGGCAAGTCCAACACTGGCGAAGGCGGGGAAGAGCCCGAGCGCTTCAACCCCCTGCCGGACGGCTCGCCCAATCCCGAGCGTTCCGCCATCAAGCAGGTGGCTTCCGGGCGCTTCGGCGTGACCACCGAATATCTGGTAAATGCAGACGATATCCAGATCAAGATGGCCCAGGGCGCCAAGCCCGGCGAGGGCGGGCAGCTGCCCGGTCACAAGGTCAACAAGCAGATCGCCCGGGTGCGCCACTCCACCCCCGGCGTGGGGCTGATTTCGCCGCCACCGCATCACGACATCTATTCCATCGAGGATCTGGCCCAGCTCATTCACGACCTGAAGAATGTGAATCCCAAGGCGAGGATCTCTGTGAAGCTGGTGTCAGAAGTAGGCGTGGGCACTGTGGCTGCCGGGGTCTCCAAGGCGCACGCGGATCATGTGACCATATCCGGTTTCGATGGCGGTACGGGCGCTTCGCCCCTGACCTCCACCAAGCATGCCGGCTCCTGCTGGGAGATCGGCCTGGCGGAAACTCACCAGACTCTGGTGATGAATCGTCTGCGTTCACGTATCTGTGTGCAGGTGGACGGTGGTATGCGCACCGGACGTGACGTGGCCATCGGCGCACTACTGGGTGCGGACGAGTTCGGCTTCGCCACCGCACCGCTCATCGCCGAGGGTTGCTTGATGATGCGCAAATGCCATCTCAATACCTGTCCCGTGGGTGTTGCCACCCAAGATCCCGAACTGCGCAAGCGTTTCATGGGCAAGCCTGAGCATGTGATCAACTATTTCTTCTTCGTTGCCGAAGAGTTGCGCCAGATCATGGCCAGGCTTGGCTTCCGCAGCGTGGAGGAGATGATCGGTCAGGTGGACAGGCTGGACATGCGCCAGGCCGTGGATCACTGGAAGGCGCACGGACTGGATTACAGCCGCCTGCTGACCAAGCCCGAGGCGGCTCCTGGTGACAAGGTGTACAACTGCGAGGAGCAGAATCATGGCCTGGAGCAGGCCCTGGACAACGAGCTGATCATGCAGGCGCAACCGGCGCTGGAGTCCGGTGAGGCGGTGCAGATTACAGTGGATATCCACAACTACAACCGCAGCTTTGGCGCCATGCTCTCCGGCCGGGTGGCGGAAAAATACGGCTTTGCCGGGCTGCCGGATGACAGGATTCACATCCAGGCTTCCGGCACCGCAGGCCAGTCCCTGGGCGCTTGGCTGGCGCGGGGCGTGACCATCGAGCTGGCGGGCGAAGGCAACGACTATGTGGGCAAGGGTCTGTCCGGCGGCCACATCATCATTTATCCGCCGGCAGATTCCGCCATCGGCAAGGCCGAGGAAAACATCATCGTCGGCAACACCGTACTCTACGGTGCCATCGCCGGGGAATGCTATTTCCGCGGCGTGGCTGGCGAGCGTTTCGCCGTGCGCAATTCCGGCGCCACCGCCGTGGTGGAGGGCGTGGGCGATCACGGCTGCGAATACATGACCGGCGGCATCGTGGTGGTGCTGGGCAGCACCGGGCGCAATTTTGCCGCAGGCATGTCTGGTGGCATTGCCTATGTACTGGATGAAACGGGAGATTTCGAGCAGCGCTGCAACATGGCCCAGGTTGAACTCGAACCTGTCAAGGCTGAAGACGATGCCCTGGAGCGCCTGGAGCATCTGGGTGGTGATTTGGAAACCAAGGGGCGGGTGGATGTATCCCGCGACATGACTCGTTTCGACTCTATCCGTTTGCGGCAGATTATCGAGAATCACCTGCATTACACCAATTCCGAGATGGCGCAAAAGATTCTGGACGACTGGGATCTGTATCTGGGCAGATTCGTCAAGGTTATGCCGATAGAGTATCGCCGTGCATTGCAGGAAATGCAGACCGAACAAGAGACCCTCAGTGCAGCGGCGGGTTGAGTTTTTTGTATACAGTTTTTTAGGGTAAGAACCTATGGGTAAGCCAACAGGTTTCATGGAATACGAACGGCTGGACCGCAGCTATGCGCCGGTTGCCGATCGTGTCACGCACTATCATGAATTCGTCATTCCCTTGTCGGAAGAGCAGCTGCAGATCCAGGGCGCGCGTTGCATGGATTGTGGCATTCCGTTTTGCCACCAGGGCTGTCCGGTAAACAACATCATTCCCGAGTGGAATGACCTGGTGTATCGCAATGACTGGAAAACAGCACTGGAAGTGCTGCATTCCACCAACAACTTTCCCGAAGTCACGGGGCGTATCTGCCCTGCTCCCTGCCAGGAGTCCTGCACCCTGAACCTTCAGGATCAGCCGGTCACCATCAAGACCATTGAATGTTCCATCGTGGACAAGGGCTGGGAAGAAGACTGGATCAAGCCCCTGATCCCCGAACACCGCACCGGCAAACGTGTGGCCGTGGCCGGTTCCGGGCCTGCGGGCCTGGCTTGCGCCCAGCAGCTGGCTCGCGCCGGCCATGATGTGGTGGTATACGAGAAAGCCGATCGCATCGGTGGCCTGCTGCGCTATGGCATCCCTGATTTCAAGCTGGACAAGGCCCTGCTTGATCGCCGCGTGGCTCAGATGCGTGCCGAAGGCGTGGAGTTTCACGTCAACACCTGCGTGGGTGAAGACCTCAGCGTGGACGATCTGCGCCGGGATTTCCATGCCCTGGTGATGGCAGGTGGTTCGGAAAAACCCAGAGATCTGCCGGTTCCGGGGCGTGAGCTGAAAGGGGTGTACTTCGCCATGGACTTCCTCATCGCAAATTCAAAAATGGTGCAGGGCGTAGTTGGTGCGGAAGAGGGTTTCATCAGCGCCGAAGGCAAACATGTGGTGGTCATCGGTGGCGGTGATACGGGTTCCGATTGTGTGGGCACCTCCAATCGTCATGGCGCGGCTTCCGTCACCCAGCTCGAGCTCATGCCCAAGCCGCCGGAAAAGGAAGTCAAGGAACTCACCTGGCCGGACTGGCCCAACAAGATGCGTACCTCCACCTCCCAGGAAGAAGGCTGCGAGCGCCTCTGGGAAGTGCTGACCAAGGAATTCATCGACGATGGCAACGGCCATGTCAAGGCCTTGCGTTGCGTAAAAGTGCGATGGGACAAGGACGATGCCGGCAACTGGCAAATGTCTGAGGTGGAAGGTTCGGAATTTGAATTGAAGGCGGATCTGGTGACCCTGGCCATGGGTTTTGTGCATCCGGTACACGAAGGCTTGATCGAGCAGGCCGGTGTGGTGCTGGATCCCCGCGGCAATGTGCAAGGCACTACCGAGGGCGAGAAACCCTATGCCACATCCGTAGACGGGATATTCGTGGCGGGCGATATGCGCAGGGGACAATCACTGGTGGTATGGGCCATTCGTGAAGGACGCCAGTGCGCCCGCTCGGTGGATGAATACCTGATGGGGTGTTCCAACCTGCCCAGATAAATTTCGGGCTAGTTTTCGGCGTACTCGAAGGAATCGTAGTACATCTGGTCGTCGCTGACGCCGGCTGTTCGGAACGCTTCCCTTGCCGCCTTGATCATGGGCGGCGGGCCTGCCATGTAGATGTCATAGCTGGCCAGGTTGTCATGGTCTTTCAGCACCGCTTCATGCACCCAGCCCTTGCGGCCATCCCAGTCCTGTTGCGGCTCCGACAGCACGGGAACGAAACGGCTAAAGCTCCCATGCTCTTTTTCCCACTGCCGGGGCAAATCCGGCAGATAGAGATCTGATTGGGCGCGTACTCCCCAGTACAGCTCCATGGGGCGTTCGATTCCTGCATGGAAGGCGTGTTCGATCTGGGATTTGACCGGGGCGAAACCCGTGCCGCCGGCGATGAACAGCATGGGGCGGTCAGATTCTTCGTTGAGGGTGAAGCCGCCCAGGGGTGCTTCGATGCGCAGGATGGCCTTTTCCTTCATTTGCGTGAAGGCCCAGTGGGTGAAAATGCCGCCGTCCACATGGCGGATATGCAGTTCGATGAAATCGTCATCATGAGGGGCATTGGCAATGGAAAAGGAGCGCCGCCGCCCGTCTTCCAGAATAAAATCCAGGTACTGACCGGCCAGAAATTGCGGCCGTTGCTCATCTGGCAGTTTTAGATAAAGACGCACTATATTGTCGGCAAGATGCTCGATTTTCGCAACTTTTATCGGCATGATGCGTGGCTCTATCTCGCTCGGAGTCTTGATTTCCCTGGCCTTGAGCTCTATATCAGAAGCAGGTACCGCCTGGCAGGGCAGGCAGGTGTCGTCAGATGCATCCAGGAGCTTGTCCGGCTCTCCTTCCGGATACTCGATTTCGCCATCCAGCAGGGTGGCGATGCAGGCACCACAAAACCCATTGCGGCAGCCATAGGGCAGACCAATGTCCTGGCGGATGGCGGCATCCAGAATGGTTTCATCAGCCTCGGCCTGAAACTGGCGTCCGCTGGGAGAGAGAGTAATGGTAAAGCTCATAGGCGTATATCTTTGTATTCCTTTAGACTATGGGTAAGATTGTCGCCGATTTGGCTCCGTATGAAAACCGTTGGATTGATGGGGAACAATAAAACACTTATCGCAGGCTGTGGTTACATTGGCTGCCGTCTGGCCATGGGGCTTGCCGCGAGGGATGTCAGCGGGCTGGTTCGCAGCAGGGAAAGCTGCGCCAAACTGGTGGAGCTGGGTATCCATGTGCTGCAATGGGATCTGGTGGAGCCGGTGAGTATTCCCCTGCCGACCAGAAAGGTCGATATCTACTACCTGCTGCCGCCACCAAAAACCGGTGTGGTGGACTCCTTCATGGAAAACTTTTTGCAGAGCCTCGAAGTCAATGGGCAGCCACGGCGGATTCTCTATCTCAGCACCACCGGTGTATACGGAGATTGTGGAGGAAACTGGGTAGATGAGGATGCACCTGTGTATCCCCGGGTGGATCGTGCCCTGCGCCGCCTTGATGCGGAGCAACAGCTACGCCGCTGGGCCGGGCAAACCGGGGCGGAACTGGTGATCCTGCGCGTTGCTGGTATCTATGGCCCGGGAAAGCTGCCCCTGCAGCGTCTGCGTGCTGGCAAGCCCATGGTGGAGGAGCAATTTGCGCCCTGGACCAATCGTATTCATGCGGATGATCTGGTGCAGGTTTGCCTGGCGGCTATGGAGCATGGAAGAAGCGGAGAAATCTACAATGTTACTGACGGACAGCCAGGCAACATGGCGGATTACTTCAATCAGGTGGCTGATTTTGCGGGACTGCCCCGCCCGCCGGTGATCGATCCGGATACGGCCGAGAGCCAACTGTCAGCCGGATTGCGCTCCTATCTGGGGGAATCCCGCCGTATCAGCAACCGAAAAATGTTGCAGGAGCTGGGGGTGAAGCTGCGGTATCCCACCCTGGAGGAAGGACTGAAAGCCTGTTTTTCCAGCTAGCCCGGATGTTTCACCTGGACACTGAAACAACAACATAAGATGCTGTTTTTATTAATCATTATATCTATATTAGCAAAGCGCAATATGTTACCGGGTGTTTGTTAAGTCCGCCCTTGCACCGATCTTGTTGCCCAGAGACGATATTTCTTCACTCATCAATAGCTTGGGCTATTGATTCGATCAGAGTCACCTCTGAACAACAATCTCGGCACAATCATCGGACTTCCAGATGAAACATCCGGGCTAGCAATCCTGCGTCAAGTGGTATCATTACCTCCAATTGTTTTTAGAAGATCCTGGATTTATGGAAATTGATGAATTACGCGACCTGGTCGTCAGTGTACTCGAAGATATGAAAGCCACTGATGTGGTGGCGCTGGATGTGCGGGAGAAAACCAGCATTGCCGACTATTTCATTATTGCCTCCGGTACCTCGAACCGGCATGTGAAATCCTCGGCGGAAGCCGTGGCCTTTCAGGCCAAGCTGGCTGGCGAGCCGCCCCTGGGGGTGGAAGGTCTGGCGGAAGGTGAGTGGGCATTGGTAGATCTCAATGGCGTGGTGGTGCATGTCATGCAGCCCAAGGTGCGAGACTTCTACCAGCTTGAAAAGCTCTGGGCGGTGGATGCGGAAGCTGCGGAAAAGCTCTCCAGGGAGCGGGGCCGGTAAGCAAAAAAACCACCGTCGTCCCGGCATATGCCGGGATCCAGAACGGCCAATTGTCCTTACTTTCTGTGGATTCTGGCCTCGGTTCGAGCTTCCTGCTTCACTCTCGACAACTGCTCCTGCGTTGTTCTACCTTCGCCCATCCATGGCCTCGTACCTCCATCCCTGGAGTCGTGTGCCGGAATGGCGAATAGCGGGGCTTTTTAAGATAAGTGCCGTTCAGGCCGGAGTCAGTGTTGACCCCGATCCACTGAATCAGGCGGCGTTGCGCAGGGCCTCAATACGCTTCTCCAACGGCGGATGACTGGCGAACAACTCGTGCAAGCCACCTCCGGCAATGCCAAAAGCAGCCATTTCATCCGGCAAGGGTTCGGGCTGTGCCTGTTGCAGGCGCTGCAGAGCCGCAATCATCTTGTTCTTGCCGGTGAGCTGCGCCGCGCCGGAGTCGGCGTGAAATTCCCGCCAGCGGGAGAACCAGGCCACGATCATTGACGCCAGTATGCCCAGCACGAACTGAGCCACCAGGGAGGTGATCCAGTAGGCCGGCCCATAGCCTTCCCGGGTGTTGAACACCACTCGATCCACGAAATGCCCGATGATGCGGGAGAAGAATACCACAAAGGTATTCACCACGCCCTGAATCAGGGTCAGGGTCACCATGTCGCCATTGGCGACGTGGCTGATCTCGTGGCCCAGCACTGCCTCGATTTCGTCAGCGGTCATGTTTTGCAGCAAGCCCTGGCTTACCGCTACCAGGGCATCGTTTTTATTCCAGCCGGTGGCGAAGGCGTTAGGGGAGGAGCTGGGGAAGATGCCAACTTCCGGCATTTCTATGCCTGCTTCCCTTGCCAGGCGGGCAACCGTATCCAGCAGCCAGCGGTCAGTGGAGCTGAGGGGCTGGTCGATGATTTTCACCCCCATGCTGCGTTTTGCCATCCATTTGGAAGCGAACAGGGAGATGAAGGAGCCAGTAAAGCCGATCACAGCCGACATGATCAGCAAGGCGTTCAGATTCAGTCCGCCACCTTGCTGTGCCAGCATATCGTCTACGCCCAGAATACGCATGGTGATGCTGAGTACGGCCAGGATGGCGATGTTGGTGCCCAGGAACAGTAATATTCTTAGCATTGTTTTCTATTTCTCCGAATCCCGCGTTTGTTGCAGTGGGATCAAATGCATTTCAAAATTGGTATTGTGGCTTAATATGGCATCATATATGCAAAAATCAACCGGAGAAAAGTCTTGGCAATTCCCTTGGTAGCAGGAACCAAACCCGCAGTCGTGGCCCTCAAGGAAGGCGAAACCGTTTACTGGTGCAGTTGTGGCCGCAGCCAGAAACAACCGTTTTGCGACGGCTCCCACGAAGATACTGAATTCAGCCCCATGGTGTTCACCGCCCCCAAGGATGACGACTATTATTTCTGTACCTGCAAACGGACCAACAAGCCTCCGTTTTGTGATGGTGCCCACAAGCGCCTGGCGGATGATGATTGACAAGGCAGATTCACGCGCCTGCTCCTTCTCCGCAAAATTCATTCCAGAGGCTTGTCCCCGGCGGGAAAGCTGTAGCTGATTTCCAGCACCAGCAGTTGTTTTCTGCCCGACGGTGTTTCAACCCGGATTTCTTCATCCAGTGACTTCCCAAGCAGGGCCTGGGCCATGGGGGAATCGATGCTGATCCAGTTTTTCTGTGGAACGAACTCATCGGTACCGACGATGCGGTAGGTGACTTCTTCGCCGTTTTCGTCCTCTAGGGTGGCCCATGCACCGAAGAAAATGCGCCCTGTATCCTGGGGAGGGGTCTCGACACTCTTGAGCTCGGGAATTCTCTTTTGCAGGTAGCGGATGCGCCTGTCCATTTCACGCAGCTGCTTCTTGCGGTAGATGTATTCGGCATTCTCCGAGCGATCTCCTTCTGCGGCAGCGGCCGCCAAAATCTTCACCACGCGGCGGCGTTTTTTCCAGAGCCGCGCAGATTCCTCGCGTAGCGCCTCATAGCCTTCACGGGTGATGTAGGGTGATTTTTTTGCCATGCTCAGAATTGACCGGTGCGTAGCAATACCAGGGTGCAGGCTTCCTCCCAGGGAATGTCTGCCTTGCCCAGGGCTGCCTGCAGGAGGGGGGACTCTGTGCCCGGATTGAAGATCACCCGGCCGGGTTTGAGACTGATGATGTCGCTGATCATGGATGCAAGGCGGGCGCTGCCGACATACAGGGTCAGGGTATCCACGGGATCTTCTATGCTGCCGAGGTGATTCACCACCGGCAGCCGTTCGCTTTCCGCCAGTTTGGGGTGCACGGGAGTGATGTTGCGGAAACCCTTTTCCCGCAGCAGGCGTATGGCCTGGTTGGCATAACGCTCCGGCTTGCCAGTGGCGCCCAGCACGACAACATGATGATCGGTTGTGTCCATACTTGTTTCCTCAGTTAATTTGGGGGTATCCATATCGCCAACTACAGGTAGAATGTGTCTAAATTGACAGGCTAACGAAGGAATTTCAAGCATGAATATTGCAATACCCCTGCATGTGTTGTCCGTAGTGATCTGGGTGGGCGGCATGTTTTTCGCCTATGTGGCGCTGCG
>JAJRUY010000026.1 GCA_024277555.1 Gammaproteobacteria bacterium
CCTCCGGTCTGCGCGGGCGCGGCGGTGCCGGTTTCCCCACCGGCCTGAAATGGAGTTTCATCAATCGTAGCGCTGCTGGTGATAAATATATAGTTTGCAACTCGGATGAGGGCGAGCCAGGCACCTTCAAGGACAGGGACATCCTGCGCTATAACCCCCACGCCCTTGTCGAAGGCATGATTATCGCCGGCTATGCTACAGGCTCTACCGCTGGCTACAACTACATTCGAGGAGAGTTCTGGGAGCCCTACGAGCGCTTTGAGGCGGCCTTGCAGGAGGCCAGGGATGCCGGCCTGCTGGGTGACAACATCCTCGATTCCGGTTTCAGCTTTGACATTAATGCGCACCTGGGTGCCGGCGCCTATGTTTGTGGCGAAGAAACCGCGTTGCTCGAATCCATCGAAGGCAAGAAAGGCCAGCCGCGCTTCAAGCCACCGTTCCCGGCCATGTTTGGTCTTTATGGCCGCCCCACCATTATCAATAATACCGAATCCCTGGCTTCGATTCCGGACATCATCCGCCGGGGCGGGGAATGGTTTCGGGATATCGGTGTGGAAAACAGCGGTGGCTCAAAATTGTTTTCCATCTCGGGTAATATCAACAACCCCGGGGTGTTTGAAATCCCCATGGGCACGCCATTTTCCGAGTTGCTGGAAATGGCCGGCGGCATGAAGGATGGCTACAACCTTAAAGCGGTGATTCCCGGCGGTTCTTCATCTCCGGTATTGCCGGCGGATGTGATGATGGATCTCACTATGGATTATGATGCCATCGCCAAAGCGGGTTCCATGCTGGGTTCCGGCGCAGTTATCGTGATCGATGACCGGCAGTGCATGGTCAAGCTGCTGGATCGTATTTCCTATTTCTATTACGAGGAATCCTGCGGGCAATGTACGCCCTGCCGGGAAGGCACGGGCTGGATGCATCGCGTCATTCATCGTATCGAGCATGGCCAGGGCCGCCAGGAAGACATGGATCTGCTCAACGATGTGACCAAGCGCATCATGGGGCGCACCATATGTGCCTTGGGCGATGCTGCAGCCATGCCGGTGGTTGCGTTCCTCAAGCACTTCCGTGAAGAATTCCAATACCATATCGATCATAAACAGTGCATGGTAGGGGGGCGCTAGCAGCTTATGTCCGAACAGCAAACCATTACTATCGAAGTTGACGGCAAGAAGCTTGCGGCTGCTCCGGGGCAGATGCTTATCGAGGTAACGGACGCAGCGGGCATCACGGTGCCGCGTTTCTGTTATCACAAGAAACTTTCTATCGCCGCAAATTGCCGCATGTGTCTGGTGGAAGTGGAAAATGCACCCAAGCCATTGCCGGCCTGCGCTACACCGGTTGCTGATGGCATGAAAGCCTGGACCTGCTCGCCGCTGGCGCGGCAGGCGCAAAAAGGCACCATGGAATTTCTGCTCATCAATCACCCCCTGGATTGCCCGATTTGCGATCAGGGTGGCGAATGCGAATTGCAGGATGTGGCCATGGGCTTTGGCGAGGGCATTTCACGCTTTTCCGAAGCCAAACGGGTGGTCGCCAGCCACAACATCGGCCCGCTGATCGCCACCGACATGACCCGCTGTATCCATTGCACCCGTTGCGTGCGCTTCGGTGATGAAATCGCCGGGATACGTGAGCTGGGAGCCACCGGGCGTGGCGAGCACATGAAGATCGGTGTCTACGTTGAGCACAGTGTCAGCTCGGAATTGTCTGGCAATATTATAGATCTGTGTCCCGTTGGGGCACTGACTTCCAAACCTTTTCAGTATCGTGCCCGCGCCTGGGAATTGACCCAGCATGACAGCATCGCCGCCCATGACGGGGTTGGCTCCAACATTCATGTGCATGTTCGCAATCATCAGGTCATGCGCGCTGTGCCCAAAGACAATGAGGCGGTGAACGAAACCTGGATTTCTGACCGGGATCGCTTCAGCTATCAGGGTTTGTACACGGAAGACCGGTTGCAAAAGCCCATGTTGCGCCAGAATGGCCAGCTGCAGGAGGTGGAATGGCAGCGGGCATTGCTGGAGAGCGTGGAACTGCTCAAGGCAGTAGACGCTGCCCGTCTCGGGGCGCTGGTTTCTCCCGGCTCAACCCTTGAAGAAATGTATTTGCTGCAAAAACTGCTGCGCGAACTGGGATCAAACAATATCGACCACCGCCTGCGTCAGTCTGACTTCCGTGGCGATGCTGCAGATCCTGCGTGTCCCTGGCTGGGGCAAAGCTTTGCTGATCTGGAAAGCAACCAGGCGGTGCTGCTGGTCGGCTCCTGGCTGCGCAAGGATCAGCCCTTGCTGAATCACCGGGTGCGCAAATCCGCATTGGCGGGTGGCCAGGTTATGGTCATCAATTCCGTGGATTACGATTTCAACTATACCTTGAGCAACAAACTTATCTGCGCGCCGACAGATATGGTTGTTCATCTTGCCGCTGTTGCGACAGCCCTGGGAGCGGATACGGCGGGCGTTGATGCCAGTGCTGACACTGAGCATCAGGCCATTGCAGATGCGCTGAAAGCTGCCGGCAAGGGGCTGGTGCTTCTGGGCAGTGTGGCGCAGATGCACCCGGATTATTCACTGTTGCGCCTGCTGGCAAACAATATTGCACAAGCCGCCAATGTAGATCTCGGCTTCGTCGGCGAAGGCGCCAACAGCACCGGAGCCTGGCTGGCCAGCGCCGTTCCCCATCAGGGGGGTGGATTGTCGGTTGCCGGCATGCTCGAACAGGGTCTGGATGCCTGTGTGCTGCTGAATGTGGAGCCGGAGTTCGATACCGCCAACCCGGTTGCCATGGCGAGCCTGTTGGACGGAGCAAAAGTGATTGCCTTGACCACCCATCTCAGCCCATGGTTGCTGGAGTACGCCGATGTGGTACTTCCCGTGGCGGCAACCCTGGAAACATCGGGCAGTTTCGTGAATTTACAGGGTAATGTGCAGTCTTTCCACGGTGCGGCGCGTCCTGTGGGAGAGGCCAGACC
>JAJRUY010000027.1 GCA_024277555.1 Gammaproteobacteria bacterium
AATGCTGCTCAGAATTAAAGTCAGACCGGAATGGCACTTAATCTCAAGGGTGCCTCGAATAATTGTCATACCGGTGGAAGCCGGAATTCATAATTTGCTGATTTATATGGACCCCGGCTTTCGCCTGGGTGACGAAAAACGAATTATTCGAGGTTCCCGTAAGTTTATCTGCTTGATATTTTGCTGCACACCCCCCGATGCAGGCGGAGAGTTTGCCTGGCAACATCTGTCCATTTCCCTGCCAGGCGTAGCTGTATTATAGTTGTCCAGGAATTTCCGGATAACTGGGATCAGTTTGACAGTCGCCATGCATATACAACTTACAAAACTTATCGGGCAGCGCTTTCTGTTTCGCGGCAAGGTCTGGATTATTGTCGAAATACTGCGCGAGGAAGATGCGCTGGTAATCGTTCCAGAGCAGGCCGCCCCGAATCAGCGCATCCAGGCGGATCAGTATGGCAACGCCATGCGTCTCAGCGATCATTGCAAAACCCTGCCTTTGAGCAACAAGGACAACGCCGATGAGTATTCCGAAGAGGTAATGGAGTTATTGTCGGGATGCATCCACGAGTAAGGCTTCTACCCGCTGCAGGTCTTCTTCCGTATCCACTCCAGCCGGCGGGATTTCCGCTGCCAGGGATACATGAATACGTTTGCCGTGCCACAGGGTACGCAGCTGCTCCAGTGATTCACAGGCTTCTATGGGAGCCTCGGGCCAGCTGACGTATTCCTTGATGAAAGCAGCCCGGTAGGCATACAGGCCGATATGCCGCAGATAGCCACGGGACAGTTCCGTACTCACCTCTTGTCCCCAGGCAATTTCCCCGCGTTTCCAGGGGATGGGCGCACGGCTGAAGTACAGGGCATAGCCCTTTCTGTCCAGCACCACTTTGACGGTATTGGTATCAAACAGCTGCTGTGGGTGCTCCAGATGTGCAGCCAGAGTGGCGGTATCTGCATACTGGTGGTGCTCCAGATCCTGGGCCACCTGGTTCAGCAGGGACACCGGCACCAGGGGTTCATCTCCCTGAAGGTTGACGATGATCTCATCATCGCCCCAGTTCATGACATCGATCACCTCGGCAATGCGCATGGTTCCGCTGCTGTGGCGTACATCGGTCATGCAGACCCGTGCGCTGAAGCTGTCGGCAACTTTGGCGATACGCTCGTCATCGGTAGCAATGATCACTTCCAGCGCCTGGCTGCGGCAGGCATTTTCATATACATGCTGCAACATGGGCTTGCCGGCCAGAGGCAGCAACAGCTTGCCGGGAAGCCGGGTGGAAGCGTAGCGCGCCGGGATTACGATGCGCATCAGACTTCTTCGTCTGCCGCCAGTTCGCGGGCTTCCTGCTCGAGCATGACGGGGATGCCATCGCGAATGGGAAATGCCAGGCGATCTGCCTTGCAGATAAGCTCTTGTTCGGATTTCCTGTAAATCAGTTTGCCCTTGCAAATTGGACAAACAAGAATATCAAGCAGCTTCTTGTCCATGTTTCAAACCCTGTAGTAGTTGGTCAAATTGTTTAACGAAAGCCGTATCCGGCACCATTTCGATACGCACTAGCCAGTGCTTTCTGGTAGCAAAGCGTGCATACTTTACTGCATCTTTCTCGGTCATCAGCACCGGAAGATCGTCATCAAACTGCAGGTCTTTCTGCCGGTATACGCGATGATCACGAAAGGCGTGGGGAATCACCTTCAGGCCATAGTGCTGCAACATGGCAAAAAAGCGCTGTGGGTTTCCCGTCCCGGCCACCGCATGAACGGTCTGACCGGATGCCCGCGAAAGCGGCTGCGGTGTTTCAGACAAGTTCAGCAACGGCAGGACTTGCGGCTGCCGAACAGTCATGGTCGGCGTCCCATCCCGCCACGGGCCATTGCTGATCAGCAAATCCGCCCGGCGCAAACGACGGGGCAGTTCCCGCAGGGGGCCGGCTGGCAGCAGGAAACCGTTGCCGAATCCCCTTTCTCCATCAATGACAGCAATTTCCAGATCCCTGCCCATGGCATAGTGTTGCAGGCCATCATCAGACAACACAATATTGCAGCGGGTATATTCGAGCAGTTCCTGCACTGCCTGGGAGCGTTTGGGTGCCACACATACAGGGCAGCCACTGAGCCGCGCCAGCAGCACCGCTTCATCACCCACCATCACCGGATCACTATCCGCCCTCACCTGCTGCGGCCAGTGGCTGGCTTTTCCGCCATAGCCCCGAGCCACAATCCCCGGCCGATAGCCCAGGGTCAGGAGATGCCTGGCCAGCCATATCACCAGAGGCGTTTTGCCGGTACCACCAACGGTAATATTGCCCACCACAATAACCGGCGCGGAAAATCTGTGGGTTTTCTTCAGATGAAGAAAGAACAGCATACGGCGAAAGGCACCAAGCACCCAGAACACCAGGGAAAACGGCAGCAACAAGTAACTTAGGGGGTTGTTGCCATACCAGATGCTTTTCAATTCTGTCTATTCCCCGGCTTGAGAGGTTCTGGCCAGAAAGCTCAGACGGCTCAAACCCAGTTGCCCGGCGGCGTCCATCACCATCATTATGGCCTGGAAAGGAGCCTGCTTGTCGCTGGTAACCGTTACGGGGATGTCCGTGCGCTCTGCTGCCGCTTTTTTCAGGGCGCGTTTGAGGGTATCCACATCATGGGTTACCAGTTCCTGATCATTGAGGTAGAAGTTTCCCTTGGCATCGATGGTGACGGCAATGGTTTCCACTTCCTCGCTTTCTTCCGTCTGGGCGCTGGCCTGGGGAAGATCCACCTTGAGTTGGGTTTGCTTGTCGAAGGTGGTGGACACCATGAAAAAAATCAGCAGCAGAAACACCACATCAATCAGCGGCGTCATGTCCACCAGAACATTTCTGCTGCGACGGGAAGGCCGGATGTTCACTATTTCTCCCGCTCTCCATGCAGCACTTCCACCATTTTGATGGCCTGTTGCTCCATGGCAATTGCCAGTTCGTCCACCCGCCCGGTAAGGTAACGGTGGGCGATGAGGCTGGGGATGGCGACAGACAAACCCGCTGCTGTGGTAATCAGCGCCTTGGATATGCCACCGGCCAATACCGCCGGGTTGCCCACGCCGCCTGCGCTGGTGATTGCCGCAAAAACCTCGATCATGCCAAAAACCGTGCCCAAAAGACCCAATAATGGCGCTATTGCAGCGACTGTACCCAGAGCATTCAGGTAGCGCTCCAGGCCATGCACCACCTGCCTGCCTTCTTCCTCGATGGCTTCTTTCATCACTTCCCGGGAATGATAGAGATTGGTCAGTCCGGTTGCCAGCATCCGCCCCAGGGGGGAGCTTTCCCGAATTGCCAGAATGCGCTGCCGATCCAGTTCCTTGCTCTTGTAAAGCTTCCAGATTTGCGGAAGCAGATGATCCGGCACCACGCGCCTGCGCCGATAAGACCAGAGCCGCTCCAGGGTGATTGCCATGGCAATCACCGAGCAGGCAATGATAGGCCACATCAACAATCCACCTGCTTTAATAAACTCAAACACTGCCAGTCATCCTCCTTATTTCCCAGAGGTCAATCATACTAAAACATACATGAATCTTCCTGCCTAATTGTGCCAATAGCGTCTGGCACTGGAATGCCAGGATATGGGACGGGCGACTTCATCTTCCCCCAGATCAAACTCAATTGCACCTTCTGTGGCAGTACTCAGGGCACTGGCACCAGTGGTGTGCCAGCGATCCACAACCTCCTCCCGGGGAAACCCCCAGCGGTTCCCTCTGCCCGTGGCGAATAGGACATAACGGGGCCAGACAGCATCTACAAATTCCTCACTGGAAGAGCTGGCGCTACCGTGGTGCGCCGCTACCACAATCCGGTTTTTCAACCTGTCCGGCGCGAACTTGAGCAGCCACTCTTCTCCCTTGCGCTCAATATCACCAGTAATCAATACGCTATCCCTGCCGACGCTCACTTTCAGTACACAGGATGCATCATTGCCCTCCAGATCGGCGCCAGCCGGGGGGTAGAGAATTTCGAATCGCACCCCATCCCACCACCAGATTTCACCAGCCACACAACGGCGAACATCTGACCCCAGCCCTGGACTTGATGGCTCCCCCGACAAGGTTTCCTCTACCTGCAGGTTCTGCAGCAGATCCGGCACTCCACCGATATGGTCAATATCATTGTGGCTGAGAATCAGTTTGTCGATGTTGCGGATGCCCCGGCTTTCAAAATAGGGAAGCAATACAGCCGAGCCGGTGTTGAATCCTGAAGGAAAGCGTGGCCCTGCATCAAACACCAGCACATGGCGGGCAGTACGCACTACCACCGAAAGCCCCTGCCCCACGTCCATGAGGGTAAAGCGGTAGTGGTTGGGAAGCGGTGCGGGAGTCCGCTTGGCATAGAGAACCAGGCACAACAATAATATGGAAAAAAGAGACAGCTGCCACAATGGGTGCCAACTGCGCTTCATCATCAGCCACAAAGTCGGCGCTGCCGTCACACCAAGAAATACCAGCAGCTCTACAGGCACCGCCTCCCAACGCAGCACTGGCGACCACAGCGCCACAGCATCCAGCAGCACCAGAACCCAATCCAGCAACCAGCCCGTAATCGACATCAGCAACTGGCCAAGATCCAGATATACCAGCTGCAATACAACAGCAGCCATGGAAAGAGGAACGATCAACGTAGCAAATACAGGAATTGCCAGCAGGTTCACCAGCGGAGAAAATATGGATACTGGCAGCTGCTGCCAAACCAGAAGAGGCGCCAGGGCCAGGAAGATTCCCAACTGCAGCCAGAGCCATAAAAAACGCCCTGCGCCCCGGTGGGCAAGAAACAAGATGGCCGCAACTGCGCCAAAGGACAGCCAGAATCCCGCCGAGATTACCGAAAGCGGATCCCACAGCACCACCGCAAGCAAAGCCAGACCAAGAACACGGGCAGGATCTGCCGAACGGCGAAACAGGATTCCCAGCATGACAATGAGCAACATGATCAAGGCGCGCTGGGTGGGGATGGAAAAACCCGCCATGGCCGCATAGACCAAGGCAGCAAACATGGCAAAAGGAGCAGCCGCCACCCTTGCAGGCCAACGGCAGCACAGTTGCGGGAAACAGCGCCATCCCCATTGCACAAGAAAATACACCAGCGTAGCAACCAGACCGATATGCAGGCCGGATATAGCAATCAAATGACTGGTACCTGTCGCTGCAAATACTGCTTTATCTTCACGGGACAGGGCGGAGCGATCTCCTACCAGCAATGCACTGAGCACCGCTCCGGAACGATGAGAAACGCCAGACAGGAAAATATCCTCGGCAAGCGTTTGCCGCAGACGATCCAAAGACCACCATTGCCTGCCAGCAGGAACTCCTTCGCCTTTTACATAGCCTGTATGTATCACCTGCCGGGCATACAGCCATCCCACATAGTCAAACCCGCCAGGATTGCGATAGCCATGAGCCAGCTTCAGGCGCAGCGGCAATACCCACTTGTAACCTGCAACCAGCCTGGATGAATGTCCATACCAGGAAATGCGGAAACGCCAGTTGCCTGTAAGTTGCAGCTCTCCCTGCTGCAAATGGTTCGTCTGGAACCAAAACCGGGCACGCCGGGGATCGATATCAGGGATGTCCTGAATGGTGCCGGATGCCAGAACCACACTCTCGAGCATTGCTTCCGGCACGGATGGGGGCTGGCTCGCCAGCGCGGAAATCTGCCCCCAGAAAAAACCTGCCGCTACGGCACAAGGCAATCCCGACCGGGGACAACTCCACCAGCACCATAACACGGGCAACAGCAACAACAACCAGCCGGAATCCGGCAACACTGGCAGCTGCTGAAATACAATGACACCAAGGGCAAATCCTGCCGCAATGAGTAACACAATCCCTCCCTGGGTTGTGGTGACTTACTTCTGGGCACCTCGAAAAATCGTCATTCCGGCGGAAGCCGGAATCCATAACTTGCTGATATATATGGACCCCGGCTTTCGCCGGGGTGACGAAAAACGAATTATTCGAGGTTCCCTTCTAACCCGGATATTTCACCAGGACACTGAAATAACAACATAAGATGCTGTTTTTATTAACCATTACATCTATATTAGCAAAGTGCAATATGTTGCCGGGTGTTTG